>JBMCIH010000112.1:0-6567 GCA_048617055.1 Marinobacter sp.
GTCGAATGGTGCCTGCAGAGCAGTCTGAGGGATCTGCAGAAATCCATGCGGGACGCGGTCATCAACTTCCCGGTGCCGGCTATGCGCTGGCCGCTGCGAATCCTGATCTTCCCCCTGGGCGCCACCGGCCTCAACGGCCCGGACGACCGCCTGGGCACCGAGGTGGCCGCCAGCATCGTCCGGGACACGCCGCTGCGCAAGCGTATCAGTCGCGGTGCCTACGTGACCGACAAAGCCGATGATTCCCTCGGCCGGGTGCTGAACGCCTACCGGCTGGCAAACGAAACCCGCGAACTGCGTGGTCGTCTGCACGAGGCCATCCGCAACCGGGACCCGGAGGAACTCGGTGGCATCGACATGCTGCTGGGCCACCAGCGCAAGGAACTGGTGGACTGGGCCTGCCGGGAAGGCATTGTGCGTGAGGATGAGAGCGACAGGCTGCTGGAGGCGCTCAACGCACAGTACGATGTGATCCGGGTGGATGCCTTCGATGCGGATGGGCTCAAGGCCCTGTCCCGCTGTGCCAAGGGCAAGCGCAAGGTGGTGGAGCGCCCGGCCGAGGAGGAAACCCAGGCGCCGGATGCCACCGCCCCGGCAACCGGCACCAGTGGCACCCGCAATAAAACCGGCGGCACCGGCAAGGCCACCGGCCGGAAAACCCGCCAGGGAGACTGACGCCCTGGCGGGTTACAGTTCACTCGTCCTGTCAGCGCCGCCGGCGGGCCTCAGACATGGGTCAGGGCATGCCGACGCCCTGGCCGGTCCAGGTGCGGTACGTTGTTGAAGCTCAGCACCCGGCGGGCGCTGCGGCCGACAATCACCTCACAGAAGCCGGTGTTGCGGAACTGGAAATTGAAGTGGATCGCCCCCTTCTGGGGGCCCTCAATCAGCCGGGTCAGGGCGCTGCCAATCACGCCACCGGAAGTGACCACCAGTACCGCGTCATCACGGCCGGCACCCTCGCAGGCATGCTCGATGGCGTCCTCGATGCGCTGGCCGAAGTCACCCCAGGTTTCGGACACGTCGGTCAGGCGGTCGTCGATCCAGGCCTCGTAGGCGGAGCGGAAGGTGCGCCAGTAATCCTTGAAATCCCGCTGCTGGTGCAGGTGCTGATCGCCCTTGCCGGTAAAGGCCCGGTACATCATCTCACCGTCGTATTCATTGAGACCGGGGTGGGTGGACACATCGGCACCGGCGTGGGCCATACCCTCGAGAATGCCACGGGCGGTTTCCTGCTGGCGCTGCAGATCACCGGCGACAATGCGGTGAAAGTCAAGCTCCCGCTCGGCGAAATACTCCCCAAGCCAGCGGGCCTGCTGCCAGCCCAGTTCCGAGAGCTGGTCGTAGTTGGCCTGGCCAAACGAGGCCTGACCATGTCGGACAATAAACAGTTTTGCCATGGGATCTCTGCTACCGGTAAGTGACTGCAAAAGCCACATCCTGCACCAGCCGCGTCCGCTTGGCTACCCCGGCGCAGTCAGCGAATCAGCCAGGCGCTCACTAACCGGCCAGCCGCCACACAATGAACCCCAGGGTGCTGCCGGTCAGTAACAACGCCAGGGTGGCAACCAGGCCATCCCGTGCGATCATCGCCAGACCAAAGGTCATCAGGGCCAGCCCACCACCGTTGGCACTGAGGGGCACAAACTCCATTAACGGCAGCGCCAGGGCCACCGCCATGCAGGCCACCGCCAGCAGCAGGTTGCCACCTCCCGTCATCAGCCATGTCCATCGAGGACCGGTAAAGCGGTCCAGAAAGCGGGCGGGTTTGAGCAACCAGCCGAGCCCCCGGTGCAGCTTCTCCCTGGGCACCCGGCGATTGCTCAGCCAGGCTGGCAGCCAGATATGGGTGCGGTGAAAAAACCGCTGGCCTACAGTGAGCACCACCAGCATCCCCATGAGTGTGGGCACGCCGGGCAGGTCGCCGATCAGGGGAGCCAGCACCACCAGCCCCGCCAGCACGGCGACCGGACCGAAGGTACGGGTACCGGCAGCAGCAAGGATCTCACCCACGGACACATCGTGACCGTCACCGTCTGTGGCACGGATGCGTTCCAGTACACTCACCAGACAGTCTCGTCCCTCTTCACCACCGGCGGACCGCGGCCTGTCAGCTGTCATGGGGCCTCCTCTGTTGTCAGCAGGCCACTGTCTCTGGCCCTGTCCATCAGCCACTGGCGCAATGCCCGAATCGCGGGCTCGTGACGCCGGCTGGTCTTGCTGGCGAAATAGAAGCTGTCCCCGGTTACCACCGTGTGCAGCGGTAACCGTACAAAGTCGCCGACGTCATCCCGGTTGCTGAGCATATAGTCGTTGGTAAGCACGATGCCCTGATGGTACCGGGACGCCTCCAGCGCCAGCAACATATGGCTGAAATGCTGCACCCGTGTGGCAGTCGGCAGCGCTGTCCCGGCCTGTGCAAACCAGGCCTCCCAGTCACCACAGGTCCGGTTGTAGATGCTGAAGGTGGAAAGCAGCGGATGGCGGGCAACCCCTTCCACGCTTATGTCCTCGCTGCCCATGGCCTGCCAGTACTGCCGGCTGCACACCGGGAACAGTTGCTCACGATATAGCATATCGTAGCTGTAGGCGGGCGAATCGGTACTGATGGTAATGAAACAGTCTGCCACCCGCCCGGACAGCAAGGGGTGCTCGCCGGTCATTTCCAGCACCAGCTGGATTTCCGGATGCTCACGGTGAAGGTCCGGCAGCCGCGGCACCAGCCAGCGTACCGCGAAGGAACTGAACACCGCCAGCCTCAGGCTGCGGTCCTGCCGTCCCAGCAACTGGCCGGTGGCCCGGTCGATCTGGAACAGGGCCGACGAAATGCCCTCCAGGTAATCCTGACCCTCGCGGGTCAGCGAGAGGCCACGGCCCTGACGCTCGAACAGCGCCTCCCCCAGAAAGGTTTCCAGCTGTTTGATCTGATGGCTGACCGCGCTCTGGCTGACATTGAGTTCATCCGCGGCCCGGGAGAAACTGTTCAGCCGGGCCACGGCCTCAAACACGGGCAGGGCTTTCAGCGGAGGCAGTTTCATTATCGAATATCCTCATACCAGGACAATAAATATCATTTTATCGCATATTCATACCTTCCTATACTCTCCGGCCTGACCAGACGCCCAATGGCATGGGAGTGAGCATGTCAGGCAAGACCATCAACAGCGCGATCCTGCTGCTGGTCATTGGCAACGCCATGGCCATCGTGTCGGATGTGTTCATCAAGCTGATGGAACCCCAGGCACCGGTGTTCCAGTTTGCCTTCCTGCGCAGCCTGCTGACGGCGACCTTGCTGGCCCCGCTGCTCAGGAGCCGGGACTACCGCCGGCTGTTCGAGGGCATTGCGGTGCATACGGTTCGCGCCCATGTCCTGCTGGTGGGCCTGGTATGCATGATTGTGGCGCTGACGTCGCTGCCGCTGGCGACCGCGAACGCGGTGTTCTATGCCGCACCGGTGATCCTGATGGTCCTGTCAGTGGTGCTGCTCGGTGAGCGGCTTTCGGCCCTCAGTATTCTCGCCGTTATCAGCGGCTTTGCGGGAGTGCTGGTCATTCTGCGGCCGACGGCCCTGGGCCTGCCCGCCCTGGCGGCGCTGGGTACGGCCGTCTGCCTGGCGGCAGCCGCGCTGATGGTGCGCCGCCTGCCGGCCCGGCAGTCCACCCTGCACAAGCTGTTTCTCAACTCATTCCTGGTGTTGCCGGCCAGCCTGGCACTAGCCATCTGGGAGGGTGCACCCTGGCGCTGGGATATACTGGCGATTGCCGCCGGTTCCGCCGTGTTTATCCTGGGCTATAACGCCAGCGTGCTGATGGCCTACCGGCATGTCGACGCCAACCAGGTGACCAGCGCCGAATACACCGGGCTGATCTGGGCCATCGCCGTGGGCTGGGTGGCGTTTCTCGAAGTGCCCGACCTGTGGTTCCTGACCGGCAGCCTGATGATTGTAGTGCCCCTGGTGCTGATCGGCCTGAACCAGCACCGCAAGCGGCGTCTGATGTACGACACACCGCTGACGGAAACCGGCAGCTGACCGAGACCCTGCGCCGGCTGCGTGTCAGTGATAGGACGCCTGCATTTCTTTCCAGTCGCGGACCACAAGAATGTCGTCGCCAAGCCGGAAATGCTCATCCGGCAGGCTCTCGCCCTCCTCAAGGGCCGCAACCGTATAGAGCCGCCCCCTGAGAATGCCCTGGGCACCCAGCTCTCTGGCCAGGGCCAGTTCCGCTGCAAGGGGTTCCGCGGCCATGGCCTGGCCGGACATTCGCGCCATGCGGATTTCGGCGTTGTAGACAGCCTCGGTCAGGGTGCGGATGGTGTCGTCCCCGGTCAGCACCAGCTCCCAGCTGTCATTGCCGGACTCCACCCGATAGACCTGGCCGGTCACCCCGCCGATGGTTTCTTCCCGGTCCGCCGGCCTGGCCGTAAGCCTGTCCAGGTCAGGTTCCCTGGCGGCGGGTGTGTTTTCCCGCTCCAGGAACTCGTCCATATCCATGGCAAACTGTTTGTCGCCGTTCGGTGACGCCATGAGCACGTAGTTCCTGCCCCCCGAGGTCAGATACCGGGTGCCGGACTGCTCATCGCCGATACGCAGATGTTCGGCATCCCGGTACTGTACCGGGAGTTCGCCGGAGCCCCGTCGATCCAGGGTGATGTGAAGGTCTGCAAACGCAGGCATCATCAGACCGGCGGCCAGAATGCAGGCGCCGGTCCGCAGAAAGCGGAAGAAAAGCCGGTTCATGGAGAGCTCCTTTCGTCATTAGGCGTCATTGCAATCGTCGCTGGCGCAGTCACCTGCGGGGGCCGGCGTGAATGCACATCCCTGATGGGGTCCCGGGCAGTTTAAAAAATAACCACCCCATTGCAACTGGCTGAATTTACTCCGGTTGGACTTTTTGAACGGGTTCCCACTTTCGAACAGTTAACCGTTTTTAACGTGGGGTTACCGGCGTCAAAGAGGCAAGATACCGCCAGACGCAGGAAGCAGGAAGCAGACCCATGCGCAGGAGGCGTACCATGTCCAAGGCCCTGGCCTTTGTAACCGGCACCGCGGTGATTATTGCCCTGCTGTTGTTCCTGTTCACACCCGGCTCCGAAACCCCGACCGAAATGGACCCCGTCAATGAATCCGGCGCCGGCGAAACCGACGACGACCGTGACGCAGCCACAGCCCGGCCTTCCGACGACGCCCGGGCGCCTGGCGTCCGCAGCGGCAACCAGATGGAAGAGGTTTCCCGTTGGCCTGACCCCAGTGCCACCAAAGCCCTGCCGGAACGCCCTGACAACCCCGCCCGCAATGCCCGCCCGGTGACCTCGCTGTGGGACGCTGACAACGCAACCACCACCGAGGTAGACGGTTTCCCGGCCACTAAACTGCAGGCCGACCCTGACGCCCTGACGGGCCTGCATGTCGGGCAACAGGTGGCCCTGCAGGTACCGGCACTGGACCGAACACTGACGGCACGCCTGAACACCACCAGCAATCAGTTGAACAACATCCAGGTGTTCCACGGTTCAGTCGGCGGCGGACACGATCACGACAATGTCGTGATCACCCGCGGGCAGCGCTCCACCTATGTCGTGCTCAGTACCCGGGAGGGCACCTATTCCGCCGTCATCGACAACGGCAGCGGCGAGACGGTACTGACCAGCGAAGGCGACATCCAGGACAACCTGGCGGGTCATGATGACGCCATTCCCGTACCCGGCATTGACCAGGAGCCGCCCGGCGACCCTTCCGGCTGAGGCCGGGGGTACACCTGACATTGCCTGCAGCAAGGCAGCCTGCACCCGGGCTGCCGGCAGTATTCGTGACAGAACGGCGGACTGGAGTACCCGTCGGGAAAACTCACTCTTTATCAGGGACTGACGCTATGAAATACCCAATCCAGTGGCTGGCCGGAGCATCCCTTGCCATGGGGAGCTCGCTTGTGGCGGCCAACCAGATCGATGTGCTGGTGTTCTACACCAGCGATGCCGCCAGCACCAACTCCGGCCAGGATATCAACGCCCGCATCGTTTCCTACGTGGAACATGCCAACCAGGCCTACCGCAACAGCGACGTCGACATTCAGCTGCGGCTGGCGGGCACCGAACAGGTGCAGGGCAGCTACGGCAGCGTGGACGGCAACGTGCTGGGCCGCTTCCGCGCTGACAGCACTGTTGCCCGCCTGCGCCAGCAGTACGGCGCCGACCTGGTGGCGCTGATCAGCACCCCCCAGCAGACCGCGGGCGGCTACGTCTGCGGCGTGGGTTACCAGCCCGGGGGCAACGAGAACACCGGCCGCTTCTACTCCAACGCTTCCGCCTACAGTTTCAGCATGACCGGCGTTACCTGTGGCTATAACACCTTTGTTCACGAGCTGGGACACAACATGTCCCTTGGCCATTCCCATGCCCAGAACAACTTCGGCTCGGTGTTCCCCTGGGGCCGGGGCCATGGGGTGTCCGGACTGTTCAGCACCGTTATGGCCTACCCGCAGTCCTACGGCACGCGCAACCACCTGGCCCAGTTCTCCAGCCCTGACCAGGACCGTTGTGAAGGCCAGCCCTGCGGCTCTGACACCCACC
>JBMCIH010000113.1:0-6558 GCA_048617055.1 Marinobacter sp.
AACATGACGGTGGCGCCCTTGAGGGCCTCGTCGTCGCCGGTCTGGCGAAGGGGGACGTTGCGGATCAGGCCTTCGTCGCCGTGCTGGTCCTTCAGGCCCTTCGACATCTTGCTCGGGAAATAGCCCGGCCCGATGGCGTTGACGGTAATGCCGTGAACGCCCCATTCCGCGGCCAGCGCACGGGTGAAGGTCACTACCGCGCCCTTGCTGGTGTTGTAGCCGATGGCGGTCATCAGGTCCCGGTTGCCGCCAATGGCAGCGTTGGAAGCGATATTGATGACGCGGCCATACTGCCGGGGAATCATGCTCTTCTTCGCCACTTCACGGGTCAGCAGGAACAGGTTGCGCACGTTGAGGGTCATTACCTTGTCCCAGCCGTCCATGGGGTAATCCTCGGCGGGGGCACCCCAGGTGGCACCGGCGTTGTTCACCAGGATATCCACATGGCTCAGGGTGGCAATGGCCTGGTCGGCCAGGGTGATAACGTCGTCCTCATTGGCCAGGTTGGCGACGATGGGCGTGACATCGTGGCCCGCGGCCCGCAGTTCCTCAGCGGCTTCGTTGAGGTCGGCTTCCTTGCGGGAGCTGATCACCAGCTTTGCACCGGCCTCGCCCAGGGCATGGGCCATCTGCAGGCCGAGCCCCCGGGAGCCGCCGGTCACCAGGGCGGTGCGGCCTTTCAGGTCGAACAGTTGCTGCACGTTACGTGCAGGGGAATTGCTCATGGTGTCCATCCTCTTGTGGTTTTTGTGATCGTGACACCGTGACGCAGCCAGCGTCCGGAGACATCGTCCTTTGCGACGAAAACACGCCCCCGACCGGATTCGTCGGTTCAGACGATGCCCCGAAAGCGCTTCGGGCCGAGGATGGAGAAAAACAAGGAGAATGCCCCATGAGCAACTACACCGCCGTCGAATACCAGGCCCGTGATGCCGTCGCCTGGATTCATATGAATCGCCCGGACTCCCTCAATGCCTTCAATGAAGCTCTGCGCCGGGACCTGGCTGCTGCCCTGCAGCAGGCCGCCGATGACGACGCTGTCAAGGTTGTGGTGCTGGCCGCCAATGGTCGCGCTTTCTGCGCCGGTGCCGACCTGATGGAGGACAACGCTCCGGACAAGTCCGATGTCACCCAGCAGTTGCTGGAGTCCTACAAGCCCATCCTGGATACCATCCAGAACATGCCCAAGCCGGTGATCGGCGTGGCCCCGGGCGTTGCTGCCGGCGTAGGTGCCTCGGTGCTGATGAGCTGCGACCAGGTGGTCATGGCGGAAGAGTCGCGCATCTACATGGCCTTCAGCCATATCGGTCTGGTGCCGGATGGTGGCGCCACCTGGCTGCTGTTCCAGACCCTGGGTTACCACCGTGCCTTTGCCCTGATTACCGAGGGCGGCTCCATCAGTGCCCGCGAATGCCTGAACCTGGGCCTGGCCCGCACCGTGGTGCCCCAGGATCAGACTGAGCAGGCTGCCGCGGACATTGCCGCTACCCTGTGCGAGCGTTCGGCCATTGCCACCGCTGAAGCCAAGGCACTTCTGCGTAAGGCCGCCACAGCGTCCTACGATGAGATCTTCCAGGCGGAAGCGATCGTTCAGAAACGTTGTCTGCAAAGCGACGAATCCCGCGAGGCCATTGCCCGCTTCAAGAACAAGGGCAAGTGACCGGTTACCGGTTCCGACGACCTGTATACCCGTAACCGCAGGGAGTAACCAAGCCATGGCCGAACCCGCACCTGAACACCAGGGCCCCGCCAGCGAGGGTGATATGGCAGAAAAACTGACCCGGGTGGTGCAGCGCCTGCACCCTGGTGCCCGCGTGGAGAACCTGAGCCGGCTCACCGGTGGTGCCAACCAGCAGATGTGGTCGCTGGACGCAATAACAGACTCCGGGCCGCTGCCCATGATTCTGCGCCAGGCGAGTAGCTGGAACCAGGGTGCTGAAAACGTCATGCAGCTGGAAAACGAGGCGCGCCTGGTCATACGAGCCGCGGAAGGCGGTGTGCCGGTGCCCCGGGTCCACGAGATCCTGCAGCCGGGTGACGGGCTGGGCAGTGGCTACCTGATGGCCCGGGTGGAGGGTGAGACCCTGCCGCCGAAGATCCTGAAAGGAGAACAGTACGCGGCAGCCCGGGACGTACTGGCCCGCCAGTGCGGGGAAGTCCTGGCGGACATCCACCGCCTGCCGGTGGATGATTTCACCTTTCTCAACTCCCTGACGCCCGGGGACATGGTGGAAAGCCTGTATCAGGAATACCAGGGTTATGGCGAACCCCGACCGGTCTTCGAACTGGCCTTTCGCTGGCTGAGGGACAACCAGCCGGAAACGCCGAAGGCGCTGACCCTCGTGCATGGCGATTTCCGCCACGGCAACCTGATGGTGGATGAAAGCGGCCTGGCCTCGGTGCTGGACTGGGAGCTGGCGTTCCTTGGCGACCCCATGGCCGATCTTGGCTGGCTGTGTGTGAACTCCTGGCGTTTCGGCAACATCGACCGGCCGGTCGGTGGCTTCGGCACCCGCGAGCAACTGTTTGATGGTTACGAGGCCGCCAGTGGCCAGCGGCCTGATCCGCAGCGCGTCCGTTTCTGGGAAAGCCTGGGAACCCTGCGCTGGGGCATCATGTGCCAGAGCATGGCGGCGTCGTTCGTGGCCGGCCATGACAGTTCCCCGGAGCGTGGTGCCATCGGGCGCCGGGCATCGGAAACCGAGGTGGACCTGCTTCGTGAACTGGTCCCCCTGAATCCCTGAGCGGCCTGCCCGGCCTGAAAGAACTGAGCCCTGGAAAAGAGAGAGCCCATGCAGGACTTACCGGATAATACCGCTTTGCTGGCTTCCGTGGAGGCCTTCCTGAAAGACGAAGTCATGCCACAACTGGACGCCTCCGGGGCCTTTCGCGCACGGGTATCCACCAATGTGCTGGGCATGGTCCGCCGGCACCTGGAACAGGCCAGCAGGGATGGCGTTCACGAGGAACGTGAACTGCTCACCCAGCTGACCGGCAAGAAGGGCACCCTGGCCGGCCAGACGGC
This sequence comes from Marinobacter sp., assembly GCA_048617055.1. Lineage (GTDB taxonomy): Bacteria > Pseudomonadota > Gammaproteobacteria > Pseudomonadales > Oleiphilaceae > Marinobacter. The sequence goes on from JBMCIH010000113.1 coordinate 3,026, forward strand.
CGAGCTGTGTCAGCTGATTGCCTCAGGCAAGCTGACGCCGGACGACCCCCGCCTGCGGGATTACCTGTGGCTCACCACCCTGGCAAAGGTGTCTGTAGACCAGCCGAAATATTCCGGATACCGGCGCGCCCGCGAGGAATGGGCCGAGTTCCGTGAAGCGACACCAGCGCAGCACCCTCATTTGTAAAAGCTTTGTTATGACACCCCTGGAGAGCTCTGATGGATTTTAACCTGCCACAAGAACTGACGGACTACCTGGCCGAACTGGACCAGTTTATCGAACAGAAGATCAGGCCACTGGAACAGAAAGACGACAATATCCGTTTCTTCGATCATCGTCGCGAATGGGCCCGTACCGATTTCGAAGGCGGTGGCCTGCCCCGCAAGGAATGGGAGGCCCTGCTGAAGGAGGCCCGGCATATGGCTGACGAAGCCGGCCACCTCCGCTTCCCGCTGCCATCGGAGTTCGGGGGCAAGGACGGTTCAAACCTGGCCATGACGGTGATCCGTGAGCATCTGGCCGCGCGGGGGCTGGGTCTGCACAACGACCTGCAGAACGAGCACTCCATCGTCGCCAACAACCCCTTCGTCCTGCTGTTCCGGGACTTCGGTACCAAGGAGCAGTATGCCGAGTTCGTGGACAAGATGCTCAACGAGGACTATCAGCTGGCCTTCGGTCTCACCGAACCGGAGCACGGCTCCGATGCCACCCATATGGAAACCCGTGCGGTACCGGAGAAGCGGGACGGGGTTGATGGCTGGCTGATCAACGGCGAGAAGATGTGGACCACCGGCATGCATACCGCCACCCACTGTGTCACCTTCGTGCGCACCAGCGGCAGGGATGGCGATGCAAAGGGGATTACAGCGCTGATCGTGCCTTCCGATGCCGACGGGGTGAAGGTGGAAGAGTACCTGTGGACCTTTAACATGCCCACCGATCACCCCCGGGTCAGCTTCACCAACGTCTGGGTGCCGGATTCCGCCGTCTTCGGGCCCATGGACGGCGGCCTGGCCATTGCCCAGCACTTTGTCCATGAGAACCGTATCCGCCAGGCGGCCTCCAGCCTGGGCGCGGCGGACTACTGCATCCGTGAGAGCGTGAAATACGCCCGTGAGCGTAAACCGTTCGGCCAGGAGCTGGCCCGTAACCAGGGTATCCAGTTCCCCATGGTGGAACTGGCCACCCAGGTGGAGATGCTCCGTCTGCTGATCCGCAAGACCGCCTGGGAAATGGACCAGATGTCCAAGCCGGAGGTGGCCAGGCAGATCTCCGACAAGGTGGCCATGTGTAACTACTGGTCCAACCGGTTGTGCTGTGAGGCGGCGGACCAGGCCATGCAGGTACATGGTGGCATAGGCTACTCCCGGCACAAGCCCTTCGAGCACATCTACCGTCACCACCGCCGTTACCGTATCACCGAAGGCTCCGAGGAAATCCAGAAGCGCAAGGTGGGTGCCTTCCTGTTTGGTTACCTGGGGCCGAACAAGCACTAGTGCCCGTCCGAAACCGGGTAATGAAAACGGTGCCGGTTCGCTGGCATCGTTCTTTTTATCGGTTCAATAATTCGTCGTATCCGACGAGGGATGGTTCAGGATGTCAGTAATAAGCTGAAGCAGGCTGTTCGAAAAACAACAAACAGGCGCTGCAACCAAAAATGCGCCGGATATGAACCCGGAGGTTCCCATGACAGTACGCAAGGCCATTCAGCAATTGGCAGCGCCACTGGCGCTTGGCAGCATGATGCTTGCCGCTGGCGCCAACGCCACCACCATCTCCCACGCAACGGGCTATCCCCCCAACTCGATTGGTGCCAACTCGGCCGAGGTCTACGCCAGGGCCCTGGAAGAAATCTCCGGTGGTGACCTGAAAGCGAAGGTCTACGCCGGCTCGCTGCTCAGCTTCCTGGAAACCTCGCCGGGTATCCGGGATGGCATGGCGGATTCCGGGTTTATCCTGCTGTCCTATTATCCCAGCGAGTTCCCGGTCACTAACCTTGTCGGTGAACTGAGCATGCTGACCGAACTGGTGGACGTGGCGCCCAGCCATGCGGGCCTCGCCTATGTGGGGGCCATGTCCGAGTTCATCATGAACGACTGCCCTGAGTGCATCGAGGAGTTTGCTGCCCAGAACCAGGTATTTACCGGTGGCTCGGCCAGTACCGCCTATTTCCTGCTGTGCAACCAGCCGGTCACCACCATGGAGGAAGTCGAGGGTAAGCGTTTCCGGACTGCGGGCGCCCACTGGGCGAGATGGGCGGAGAAGGTCGGTGCTACGCCGGTCTCCATGTCCATTGCCGAAACCTATGAAGCCCTCAACCAGGGTGTGCTGGATTGCACCCTCAGTTCCCCGACGGAGCTGGACATCTTCAAGCTGAAGGAAGTGACTTCCGACATTACCGTGAAGGTTCCTGGTGGTGTCTACGGGGCAACCGCGGTCAATAATGTCAGCCAGGATGTGTGGAACAACCTGACCGAAGAACAGCGTCGCCATGTGCTCAAGGCCACGGCGGTTCTCGGTGCCGACATCAGCTGGGAGTATCAGCTCAGCGCCACCCGTGAGATGGAAAATGCCGGCGACAGCGACATCACCGTGCATCAGCCTTCCGAAGAACTGCTTCAGGTAACCCAGGACTTCATAAGCAATGACCTGGACACCATCGTGGCGCGCTATGAAGAACGGTACGACGTTGTGGGCGCGGACCTGGTGATCGACAGTTTCCGCTCCCTGCTGACCAAGTGGGCCGGCCTGGTGGAAGGTATTGATAATGCCGATGACCTGGCGGACCTGTACTGGAACGAGATTTACTCGAAAGTGGATGTCAGCCAGTACGGCCAGTAATACTGGCGTCATCGCCGGAGCTTCCCCTTCTCTGACAGAAGGGGAGGCCTCACTCCCCAACCTTTTTGCCTGCCCTTTCCGGATTCCCGTTTCAATTTCGTCTGTACCGACGACGCCGGTTTGCGTCCCCCCTTGGCACTATCACTCCCAACAGTCCATAGCCTTTACAACAACAGCAAGAGAGCTCACCCATGTATCTGACGCAATTTCTCCATAAGGCCGTTCGTGAATACCCCAATGACGAGGCGGTGGTATTCGGAAACCGCCGCCAGACCTGGGCCCAGCTCACCGACCGGATTGCGCGCCTGGCGGGTGTGCTGCAGAAGCTCGGCATGGGCGAGGGTGACCGGGTGGGTATTCTCGGCCTGAATTCAGATCGCTATATGGAAACGGTGTTCGCCTCGCTCTGGGGTGGCGGCGTGTTCAATACCGTCAACATTCGCTGGAGCGCCCCGGAAATTGCCTACTCCCTGGATGACTGCGACACCCGGATTCTGTTTGTGGATGACGAGTTCGCGCCACTCATCGAGACGGTAAAAGCAAGATCCGCTGCCCTCAAGACCGTGGTCTACATGGGAGAGGGCGCAGCGCCGGAGGGCTGTGAAGACCTGGAAAGCCTGATGGCCGGTGCCAGCGCGGTGCAGGATGCCGGGCGTGGCGACAAGGACCTGGCCGGCATCCTCTACACCGG
>JBMCIH010000114.1:0-6555 GCA_048617055.1 Marinobacter sp.
GAAGGAGCCTTCCATTTCACGCCACTCACCGGAAGCATCCCGCACCCGGGCACGGATCACCGGCAGCTGCTCCCCGGGTTTCGCCAGGGCTTCCTGGAAGCCGGCCCGGAGCTGTGGCCAGTCGTCGCTGTGCACCCTGGATTCGTGGCTCTGACGGCGGGCCTCATCCGGATCATAGCCCAGGATGGTATGACAGGAAGGACTGACGTAGGTGGGCCGGCCGCGCCGGTCCATGACCACGGTAATGTTGCTGGCGCCCTCGGTAATCGCCCGGTAGCGCCCGGCACTCATCTGCGCCAGAACCCGGGAGCGGATCAGCACCAGCGAAAAGGCGAACAGCAGCAGGCTGACCAGCACGCCGGAGCCCAGCACGATCGCCGGACGGGGGTCGGAGGCGAGAAAATCAAATGCCGGAGTGGAACGGGTTTGGATCACCCAGGTGCGGCCGCCGTACTCGATCTGCTGGGTCTTCTCGAAACTGAAGTCCTCTTCCAGGGAGCCCAGATTGGAGGCATACATGAGGGTTTCCCGGCCCGGATGGCTGCCGTCATAGATGCGCACATCCAGAAACGGGGCAATCAGCCCGACAATGCCATCGAGCAGGTTGTTGGCCCGAAACGCGCTGAAAACAAACCCCTTGAGCAGCATGCGCCGCTCCCCGAGCGACTGGGGGACCACGCCGCCGTGATAGACGGGGTAGTACATCAGGAAACCGGCCTGGTCTTCCGCCACTTCCTCCTGCACCAGCACTACCTTGCCCGTTACCCGGGGGCGGGCGGTATCCCGGGCACGTTCCATGGCGCGTCGGTGAATGCCGTCCTGGAAGGCGTCGTAGCCAAAGGCCCGCCGGTTGCGGTCGGTATCCGGCTCCAGGTAGACAATGGGATGATATTCCTCCCGCAGGCCCCGGGGCCGCACCACATAGCCGTCAAGCCCTTCCGACTCGAGCTGGTGCAGGTGACTGTGCAAATCACCCACGGTGACTCGGCGGGTATAGCCGATGCCCTGGATGCCGGGGTAGTAACGGTCGATATTGACCTTGTCGATGTAGGTCCGCCATTCGCCCCGGCTGACGTCGCCCGCGACCGAGAACAGACCGGCACTGCCGGCGAGAACCTGCTCGTAATTGAGCAGCCGCTCCTCAATGGCGGTCTTGAGCTGAAGGGACTGGGTATCGAAGCGGCTCTCGGTGCGGTCTTCCACCAGCCGCAGCGAGAGCAGCCAGAGCGCGGCGGTGACACACAGGGCGATCAACAGTACCAGCCAGGCCATACGGGAATGGCGGGGGCGCAGCAGGTCCCTCAGTGCAATGTCCTTCCTGTTGATCATTTCGGTCCGTTCCCTGGCCTGTCCCTGCAAATCCCGCGCGTTCCCCTGGCGGCGAGGCCGGGCGACCCGGTCGGGTAACTATTGCCTCAGATCAGGACACAAACACCAGCCAGGGCTTGCGCCTGTCGTCGTCATTAACATATGAAAATAACAGAAAGCCGCCCGCTGCAACAGCGGACGGCCCGACAAAAACCGCCAACCTCTTCACAGCTGGCGGATTTTCAGGACGGTATACCCGGTCAGGGTTTCATCACCAGGTAGGTGGCACGACCGTCGCGAATCACCCGCACCGACACTGCCCCGTCCTTCGGCATCTTCTCCAGCGCCTCCCGGTAGTCTTCCATGCTGGTAATGGTGCGGCGGTTGAGCTCGGTGATCACGTCGTTACGGCGAATCCCCGCCTGGAAGGCAGGCCCCTGGGTCAGATCGGTCACCACCACACCGCCGGGGATGTCCAGCCGGCTGGCCAGGCGATCGGGCAACGGCTCAACCCGCATGCCCAGGGCATCGTCGCCCTGGCCCGAGGGAGCTCCGGGCGTGGCCGAGGCCTGGTCTTCCTCCGGCAGGCGGCCAATCTCCACCTCAATGGTGCGCTCATCGCCCTGACGGAGCACGGTCAGATCCACCTCCTCACCGACGGATGCGCGTCCCACCTTGGGCGGCAACTCGGCAGAGCGCTCGATATCCTCGCCGTCAAAGGCCAGCACGATATCGCCGGCCTGAAGACCGGCCTTCTGCGCCGGAGAGTCAGACATTACTTCGGCCACCAGGGCGCCCCGGGGGCGGTCCAGCCCGAAGGATTCCGCCAGGTCCCGGTTCACTTCCTGGATCAGCACACCCAGCCAGCCCCGGGCCACGGACCCCTCGTCACGGATCTGTTCGAACACGTTCATGGCCTCGTCTATGGGAATGGCAAACGAGACCCCCATAAAGCCGCCGGAACGGGTATAGATCTGGGAGTTGATACCCACCACCTCACCGTCCATGTTGAACAGCGGACCGCCGGAGTTACCGGGGTTGATGGCCACATCCGTCTGGATGAAGGGCACGTAGTTCTCGCTGGGCAGTGAGCGTCCGGTAGCGCTTACAATGCCGGAGGTCACCGTATAGTCGAACCCGAACGGCGAGCCGATGGCAAAGACCCACTCGCCGGGCTTGAGCCTGGAGGAGTCACCGATACGGACCACGGGCAGGTCTTCATCATCCTCAATCTTGAGAATGGCCATGTCCGAGCGGGGGTCGGTGCCGACCACCTCGGCCGGCAGTTCACGACGGTCATTCAGCCGCACCATCACCTCATCGGCACCTTCGACCACATGATTGTTGGTCAGTACGTAGCCGTCTTCAGAAACAATGAAGCCCGACCCCATGGAGCGCCTCGGCCGGGAAGAGCCGCCGCCGAATGGGGACTGGGGGCCGCCGAAGAAGTGGCGGAAAAACTCCGGCATCTGTTCCAGCTCCCGCTCGGAAAAGGGCGACTGCCGGGCACCGGCCCCAGGCTCGGTCACCGTGCTGATGTTCACCACGGCAGCGGAGTTCTCCTCCACCAGACCGGTGAAGTCCGGCAGTGACTGGGCGCCGGCGGACTGCACAAAAAACACGGGTAACAGCCAGGCCGTTACCATCAGGAGCCAGGATGAGAACCGCGCTCGCTGAGCTGGAGATTCAGGCTGAATGGGTATGGTCATATCTTCACTCCCTGTAACTTGCCGGTTTTCTTAAGGTACATTCAGAAAAAGACTGTCGGTTCCACGAAGCGGGGCCCCGTCCCGGGGGTTCACGACTACCCCTTAATCTGGTGGTGATGCCAGAGGTTTTCAATGTGGTACAAACCCGGCCGGGACCAGCTACTGCTGTTCCGCCGCCCCGGGCACCAGCCGGCCCATCACCGGCTGCCAGCGGGCCGCCCCCGAGCGGGAATACCAGCGCGCCACCATCATGCCGCTCCCCAGCCCGGACACCGCAGCAAGCACAGCCGCCAGCTCATGGCCCGGCAGCAGCAGGCCCGCCAGGGCCGTGGCCACCACCATCATCAGCAGCGGCATGGCGTACACCAGCAAAGAGGCCTTGAGCAGGGCGGACTCCGCGATCGCGACGGTGATCTGGTCCCCCGGCCTCGCCTGCAGGGTGTTGGGAACCCGGATCTGGCGGGACTGGCCGGAGCTCAGTCCGGCCAGCGCCTTCTGGCCGCAGCCATGGCGTGCACTGCAGGACTGGCAGGTACTCTGGCGCAGGGTCTGGACCCAGGCCTCATCACCACTGACGGAGATAACGGTACCGGTTTCATGAATCATGGCTCTACCTGTTGTCACTCAGCCAGGGCACGCACCAGGGCATTGCGATCATCCACGGTAACCGATTGCGCCACCCGCATGGCAGTCCTGGGGGGAATCTCTCCCACCACGGTCACCAGAAAACGCTCGCCGGACTGCTCGCCGGCCTCGGCGTAATGCATGTAAAGCGTGGTCGCGCCGATGCGGGAAGCCCCCTGGGGCATGTCGGGGTTACCGCCCGCCGGTTCAACAAACACGGAAAAAGTCGCCAGCCCATCGGAAAAGGCGACGGCCTGCCCGCGACCGGACCCGGGTGCCGCCGCCGGCATGAAGCCGTCGGGGCGCCAGCCCAGCTCCCACCCGTCCATGCTGCCGGGGTCACCGGACAGCGGCAGTTCCGGCGTGATGTCTCTCACCTCCACCCCGGACTGAATCTCGAACTCCGAGTCCGGAATATCGTCGGTAATCTCCAGCATGGTGAACTGGAAACGCTCCAGCACCTCCTGCTGCTTTCGCACGTGGCTTTTCAGCAACAGCCCGGTGTGTTTTTCCATCCACAAGCGATAGCCGTAGCGGTGTTCGTCCCTGGGCTCCAGGGCAATCACTACCGCCGGGTAGCCGGCTACGCGGTCTTCGCCGAGCAGCTCTGGCTGGTACCACGCCCCGACCGGAACCTGCTGGCTGGCAAAGGCCTCGGCAAAGGGGCCCGAGGGGATCACCTGGTCCAGCTGAATCCTGCCCTGCTCGGGCAAGACGCACACCACCTGGTTGCCGCGACGCAGTATTTCGCCGTTGGCGCCATCCTGCTGCACCAGGCGCTCATCTACCTGCCCGTCCCGGTAACGGTGGGCAATCATCATGGAGCTCACCTGTTCCCCCCGGGCGTAGACGAAAATGCCGCGATAGGTGGTCATGTTCAGGGCCGGCCCCAGCTTCAGCAGCCAGGATTCCGCCGTTTCCTGCTCGGACGCCAGCACAGGCAGTGCCGCCAGCAGCACCGCCGCGAGCAGGACTGCCCGGGCCCGGCGACACATTTGCAAACTCAACCACCCTGCTGCCATACCGACCCTCGCAGCCACCTCGTCAGATCCGATCATCCGCCTTTCAGTACCCCTCGCCGGAAACACTGGTCAGGCGCGCATAGCCCACCGCGCCCTGGCCCGCCCCCATACTGTTGTATTGCGCATGTTCCAGCAGGTAACGGCTGATCTGTTCCCGCTGACGGGCATCAAGACCCTGGAGGGCCACTTCCGGCACCTCTGCGGAGGCGGAGCTGGAGGCCGGCGTTGAGGCGGAAGCCGGCACCTGTGCCTGAACCGGCACCAGGGCCTCCGGGTCATGCTCCGACAGGACATCCCAGCCACTGCCGGCGCCAAATCCGATGGCCACCCCCAGCGCGACCATTGCCACCGCAGACCACCGCCAGGGGGCATAACGGCGGCGAATGGCCTGGCGGTGCGCGGTTTCCTTCGCCCCCGACGCATCGAGACTGGCACGGACCGAAGCCCGCACGTCCACCCCGGCGTGGTGGTGAGGCGCCTCATGAATAACATCGCGGATACGCTGCCAGCGCTGCCACTGGTCCCTGACGGCCTGCTGGTCGTGATGGGACAGGAGCCGGCGCACAGCAAGCTCATCCGCCTGGTCATCCATCATGGCGGACAAGGTTTCCCTGAGCCGATCATCCATTGCCTGTACCTCGTTGATGGTCAGTCATCATGTGTTATCCAGCATCGGACCGAGCTGGCGGTCTATAGCATCCCTGGCGCGAAAAATCCGAGAACGGACGGTACCGATGGGGCACTCCAGGATACGCGCGATATCCTCATACGACAGGCCCTCGTACTCCCGCAGCAGGAATGCCGAGCGCAGCTCCTCCGGCAGTGCCCCGATGGCCTGCTCAAGGGCCTCCCGCAGCTGGTCACGCTGCAGGAACCCTTCCGGAGACGCCACCTCCCGCAGCCGTGCGCCGTCCTCGAAGGACTCCGCCTCGGCCACATCGGCCACCCCCTGCGGGCGCCGCCCACGGGCCTCGAGGAAGTTCTTGGCAGTATTCACGGCAATACGGTACAGCCAGGTATAGAAGGCGCTGTCGCCCCGGAACCGGTCGATGGCCCGGTAGGCCTTGACGAAGGTTTCCTGGGTCAGATCCATCACTTCCTGGCTGTCGAAGATGTACCGGCTGATAATGGACGCCACCCTCGACTGGTACTTGAGCACCAGCAGGTCAAAGGCGGACCGGTCACCCTGGCGGGCCTTGCGCACCAGTTGCAGGTCCGTCTGACCGTCCGGAGCGGCGGACCGGGTCTGTTCTGCATCCGGTTTCATAGTGGGGCCGGCGGGTGCCTCCTTTAGCTGAGCCACTGGACCTGCCTGCCGTCGTTCACATAGGATCATAGACGCGTCTTCCGCTGGTTGGCGGCGGACGCCCCGGCCTCCGGAGAGCCGGGAAATGCGTCCGTCCCGTTGTGGGCAAATAGACAGCGGGCAGAAAGTTTAGTTCAATACTCGCCACATTATGGCCCGCGACAACCACCACATGCCACAGTCTCACGAATACGACGTTCTCATTATCGGCAGCGGCGCCGCCGGCCTCACGGTGGCCCTGAACCTGCCGGCCCACCTGAAGGTCGCCGTTATCAGCAAGGCCGACATCACCAGCGGCGCCACACTCTGGGCCCAGGGCGGCATCGCCGCCGTGCTTGACAGCGAAGACTCCCTGGAGGCACATGTCAACGACACCCTGGCCGCCGGCGCCGGCCTGTGCCATGAGGATGCCGTGCGCCACACGGTGGAGCATGCCGCTGAAAGCATCCGCTGGCTGATCGACAAGGGCGTGCAGTTCACCCGTGATGAGAACGAGCAGCTTCACCTGACCCGGGAAGGCGGCCACAGCCACCGCCGCATCATCCATGCGGCGGATGCCACCGGCAATGCGGTCTCCACCACCCTG
>JBMCIH010000115.1:0-6555 GCA_048617055.1 Marinobacter sp.
CACTGTGGGTGCACGAGCTGCGCCACGGCGAGGCGGCCTCGCGCCCGGATACGCCACTGGACCACCCCTATGAACTGTTCATGGACCACGCCATCCATGGCGGGCTCTGGTCCGTGCCCTACCTGCCGCGCACCGTGCTGCCCTTCGCAGCCGCTGCCGGGTTTGTGCGCCAGCGCCTGCCGGGCCGGCGGTAGTGGCCGGTTCAGGCGCCTGAACCCGCCGGTCCGGCTCAGGCTTGCTTGCGCTGCTTCTCCATCATGTTGGGCTGGAGAATCTCAATCCAGTAACCGTCGGGGTCGCGGATAAAGGCCAGGCCCTTCATCCTGCCGTCATCGGGGCGCTTGACAAAGCTGACTCCCAGCTGCCCGAAACGGTCGCAGGCGGCATAGACATCCGGCACGGCAATGCCGATGTGCCCGAAGCCCTGGGGCTCGTCATTGCCGTTGTGATAACTGAAATCCTCATCGTCTTCAGTGCCCCAGTTATGTGTCAGCTCGAGCATCGCCTCCCGGCCAAAGGTGAACGTCGTCCGGTGGCCGTCATCCACCGGCACCCGCTGGGCCTGTCGGTCATCCAGGTAGCCCAGAAAGTAGAGGGTGAATTTCATTTCCGGAAAATCCAGCTTGCGTATCAGGCGCATGCCCAAAACGCGGGTGTAGAAGTCCAGGGACCGCTCCGGGTCCCTGATGCGCAACATGGTCTGGTTGAACACATAACCTTCGGTTTCCGGTACGGCAGCGTCGTGCAGACCCGGGGCCTGTTCAAAATGTCGGGACATGGGGAACTCCAGTCACAGGTTTGGGTTCCGAACAACCTTTAAACCTGTGCGCGGCACCGGTGGATTTCAACCCCTCTGCCGGTAATCCGCAAAAAGCCCGGGAAATCCGGCAGATGGTCGTCAGGGTGGCTGGCCTCCACCGGACCTGCAGAGCTACACTGGGCGCTCCGCAGCCACTGGCAGGACTGACCCAATGGCATACCCGCAACGGCCTTCGGCCTCGGGCCGGCGACTTCTGTTGTTTACCCTGCTGTTCCTGCTGCTGACAGCCGCCGGGCTCTGGGTGGTTCACCAGCAATTGGCCGACCGGGACGTGACCTTCGACAGCCAGCTGCTCACCCCCTGGACCATCGCGAGCGTTGGCGGCCTGTTGCTGCTTTACTTCAGCTGCGATGGCCTGCGCCTCTATGCCACTCTGCGGGTGCTGGGCTACCGGGTCCGGCCAAAAGCCATTGCACGCCTGGTGTTCATCAATATCTTCTTCTCCAACATTACCCCCATGGCCACGGGAGGCGGCTTTGCGCAGATCTGGTATCTGCAGAAGGAGGGCGTGCCCATTGGCTTTGCCACCGCCGCCACCACCATCCGCACGGTGCTGGCGATCATCTTCATCTTCTCTCTTGCCCCGGTGTTCCTGGTAACCCTGCCAGCACTGCAGAATCAGCCCCTGCTGGGCCAGTTCAGCTGGGCCCTGGCGGTGCTGATCGTGCTCTACCTGGTCTTTTTCGCCGTGGTCCTGTTCCGCACCCGCTGGCTGATTCTGCCCCTGGCCCGCACCCTGAGCCTGCTGAACCGGTGTCGCCTGATCAGCCCCCGGCGCCACCGTCGCTGGCAGTTCCGGGCGCGTCGGGAAATGATGCGCTTCGCCCGCAGCTTCGGCTACTACCTCAGGGGCGATCGCCGCTGGATATTCCTGTCGGTGCTGTTTACTCTTCTGTTCCTGGTCAGCCTGTTCAGTTTTCCGTGGCTGCTGATCACCGGGCTCGGGTATGACATTTCCTGGCTCAACAGCCTGGGCCTGCTGGTGGTCACGACCCTGATCATGTACTTTTCCCCCACCCCGGGCGCCTCGGGAATCTCGGAGGGAGTATTTGGTGCTTTCTTCCGGGATATCGTGGGAGGAAACCACCTGACTCTGGTGATCGTCGCCTGGCGTGCGGTGACCATCTACCTGGGCATGCTGATCGGCCTGGTGCTGCTGCAGAGAGACCTGGTCAAGGGCCGCAGGCGATGATCCGCAACCCGCTTAAATTGCTGTTCTACCTCAATGTCACCCTGGTCGTACTATTGCTGGGGTACAAGGCCTACCTGAATTACGTCCTGCCCGAATTCGAGGGCGTGCATACCCGGCAGGTGGAAGCGGTCGCCGACGCGGTCAAGGGCCACGAGCGGTTCCGCTTTGCAGTGGTGGGCAACATCAACAATTCCGTGGGCATGTTCGAAAATCGCATCATACCCCTGATCAATGCCAGTGAGGCGGACTTCCTGGTGTCGGCGGGCAATGCGGTCAGCAATGGCGGCGAGGACAAGTACCAGGCCCTCTACGGTACGCTGAAACACCTGGATATCCCCTACCTGCTGACCTTTGGGGAGAACGAACACAGTACCTTTGGCAGTTACCGCTTCTACGAGCATTTCGGCCCCCACTACTTCACGGTACGGGTCGGCGATGCCCGACTGATCTTTCTTGACAGTACCGGCAAGACGCCATGGCGCTGGCAGGTCCGCTGGCTCAGGGATCTGCTGGCCGAAGACAGCGCCAGGCACCGGATCGTGTTCCTGGGCCACCCTCTGCTACCCACCGGTGAGCCAGTGCTGTTCGATGACGAGGACGACTACCTGCAACCAGAGCCGTTTCAGCAGGCCCTGCTGAAGCTGTTCCGCGAGCATCAGGTCGATCTGGTGTTTTCCGCCAATGTATCCACCTGGTCGGACCAGACCGTGGACGGCACCCGGTTCGTTACCACGGGCGGTGCCGGTGGCCTGGTCCTGAATACCGAGGACAGCTTCTATCATTACGGGATGGTGGAGGTCAGCGATGAGGGTATCGAGGTCGGCATGGAGCCTGTCGGAACCCGGCAACATCCGGTGCTGCGACACCTGGAGAGCCTGTGGTTCTTTGTCTACTCCCTGTTCTATACCGGCTTTCTCAATTTCGTCCTGGTGGTGAGCTTGCTGATCATCCTGGCCATCAAGCTCTATACGGTGGTGTTCCGGGGGCGGGACTACTACCCCAATTACGATCTGGACCCGACCCCCTGGCTGGAAAAGCCCATGCGGGTTGCCATGTTCACCAACAACTATCTGCCCTTTATCGGTGGAGTCCCCCTCTCCATCGAACGGCTGCGGCGGGGGCTGGCCAAACAGGGGGACCAGGTTCTTGTGGTGGCCCCCACCTATCCGGACCAGCCGGACCATGAGCAGGACGTGCTGCGGGTACCCTCCCTTCTGGCCCTGGGCAAACGGCGGGAATTCCGCATGGCCAATATTTTTCGGGGCCGTATCCGCCGTGGTGTCCGCAGCTTCCGCCCGGATATCATCCATCTGCACCACCCCTTCTGGCTCGGCTCGCTGGGCCTCTTCATGGCCCGGCTGCTGAACATCCCCGCCGTCTATACCTACCACACCCGGCTGGAGCACTACGCCCATTTCGTGCCCCTGCCCGGGCTGCTGTTCCGTAACCTTATTTCCCACATGCTGGCGCGGCGTTTCGCCAACCGCTGCGACGGGGTAATCGTGCCCACAGATGCCACCGAGGAGTACCTGCACATGATCGGTGTCACAACGCTGACCTTTGTGCAGCCCACGGGCATTGAATATGACCGTTTTCAGCGGGTCCAAGCCGCCGAGGTGGAAGCACTGCGCGACCGGCTGAGCCTGCCCGCCGGTGTCCGGGTGCTGGTGAGCGTGGCCCGGCTGTCGAACGAGAAAAACATCGGCTTCATGATCGAGGCACTGAAGGAACTGCGCAGCCAGACCCGTCAGCGTTTCCACCTGCTGATGATCGGCGACGGGCATCAGCGGGAGCGCCTGCAGGAGCGCATCGATGACCTGGACCTGAACGACTGCATAACCCTCGCGGGCGCGGTGCCGCCCGGGGAGATGGCAGTCTGGTACCACCTGGGGGATGTCTTCGTGTTCGCGTCCAAGTCCGAAACCCAGGGCATGGTGATACTGGAAGCCATGGCGGCCGGTCTGCCGGTGGTGGCGGTACGTTCCAGTGGCATCGACGATGCCGTCCAGCATGGACATAACGGCTACAAGACACCGGAGCGCCGGGATCTCTGGTGCCAGCGGATAAAATCGCTGCTGGAAGACGACGACCTTCGCCGTGAGCTGTCCGTCAATGCCCGCGCCTTTGCCAGGGACTATTCCGTGGAGAGCTTTGCGGCCAGTGTCCGGGAGATCTACGCCACCGTGCTGGCGGCAAGGCACGAGGAATCCAGGCACCACCTGTTCAACGCGCACCAGGCCGGCGAACACTGAGCACACGGACGGTCATCGGTATCGCCACAGCTGACGTATACTGGTGAAAGACATTGAGCGAAGCCGAGCGCCGAATCATGAGTAAGGTCCCCGTTGGTATCAGCACCTGCCTGCTGGGCAGGGAAGTCCGCCACGATGGTGGGCACAAGCATTCACGCTACTGTACCGAGGTACTGTCGCGCCACTTCGACTTTCAGCCCCTGTGCCCTGAAATGGAAGCCGGCCTGGGCGTGCCGCGCCCGGCCATCCATCTGCGGGAACAGGGCGACGAACTTCGCCTGGTGGAAGTGAAAGCGGGGGCCGACCACACCGACGCCATGCAGAGGGTGATCGATCAGGTCATGCCCTCGCTGGGCCATCTGCGGGGGTATATACTGATGGCCCGGTCGCCTTCCTGCGGTATGGAGCGCATCAAGGTCCATAATTCCGAAGGCCGGGTCATCCGCCGTGACGGCCGGGGCATGTTTGCCGAGGCGCTGATGCGCACCTGGCCGCTGATGCCGGTGGAGGAAGAAGGTCGCCTGAACGATGCCCAGTTGCGTGAAAACTTCATCGAGCGGGTTTTCGCCTACGATGACTGGATGCAGAACGTGGCCGGCGACAACCTGACACCCCGGTCACTGATCGAATTCCACACCCGCCACAAGTTCCAGCTGCTGGCCCATTCCGAGCGGATATACCGTCAGCTCGGCCCGATGCTGGGAGACCTCAAATCGGAATCGCTGGCTACCATCGCCGATCGCTATATCCACCGCTTTATGGAAGCCATGACCAGACTGGTCAGCCGCGGCGCCCACGTCAACGCCATGCAACACCTGATGGGTTACCTGCGGGATGCCATGGGTAACGCGGACCGCAAGGTGCTGATGGAGCAGATTGACGCTTTCCACCGTGGCGAGGTCCCGCTGATTGTACCCATGACCCTGCTGAGAATGGCCCAGCGCCGGGAGCCGATCGACTATCTTGACCAGCAGCACTACCTGTCGCCCTACCCGGATGAGCTGGGGCTGAGAAACCGCCTGTAAGGCCTGACAGCGCCGAACGGTCTGGCAAATCCATAGCGCAGACGATATTCTGGTTTCGGACCCGCCACCGAGGTGCCGAAGAGAATGCGTCACTGCATTATGGCTCTGATGCTGTTAGTGGGGACACAGACCTCCACCGCTGAAGACCTGCCCCTGCCGGAAAAGCCGGCAACCCTCGCCTTCAATGTCAGCGTTGGCGGGCATCCGCCCTTTACCATCGTCCACGATGACGGCAGGGTTTCCGGCATTTTCTGGGATGTACTCAATACTATTGCGCGGCGCCATGAATTCGCGATCCGGCCGGTGCAGGTACCGCCCAAACGGACCGATAGCCTGCTGAGGCAGGGGCACGTGGACATAACCATGCGTGCGATCGAGTGGACCGATGAGCCGGGCGCGTTTGTCTTTTCACGGCCGGTCATGAACACCCGCGATGCGATCTTCGTGCACCGGGACCGCGAGGGCGAAATCCGGCACGTCCAGGACCTGAAGGGCCCCCTGCTCAGCCGCCTCGGGTTCCACTACCCCTGGCTGGAGCGGAAGATCCGAAGCGGCGAGGTAACCCTTATTCCGGTACAGGAGCAGAAGCCCATGTTCAGGCGCCTGCTCCATGGCGGGGACCGGTTCGCCGGGGCTATCAGCAACCTCCACGTGGGACGCTGGACTCTCAGAAAGTCCGGCTGGGACGACCAGATCCGCCAGGCACCGTTACGGCTGGACGAGGTGGGCTACCGCCTGATGTTTCCGCACCGCCACAAGGACCTGGTGCCCCTGGTCAACCGGGAGCTGGAGCGGATGAAAGCCTCCGGGGAACTGGACCGGATCATACGGGCCTACCAGTAATCCAGACGGGACACTAGAACCCGTAAAGCAGCGATACGGAGGTTTCGGTATCGGTACTCTCAGACTCCCGCGGCGCGTCGGAGATATGGGTCACCCGATAGGCCAGTTTCAGTGACAGGTCGCCGATTACGCTGGCATGCAGTGCGGTTTCGGACTCGGTAATGACATTGCTTTCATCCAGTCCGAACTCGGTGCCCAGCTTCTGGCGGAACAGGGCGTTTTCCGACAGGGCAAAGTCGAACTGGCCGGCGAACCGGCCGATGGCTTCGTTCTTGTCCCGGTCACCATCCTCGTCCGCCGCTTCCAGTTTGTTGAAGCGGTAACCGGCGCCCACCGACAGGTCCAGAAAAGTGGTGTCGCCCTGCTCCCAGACCCGGTGACCATAACCAGCCGTTGCCGAAGACCGGAAGTCGTAACCGGAGA
>JBMCIH010000116.1:0-6554 GCA_048617055.1 Marinobacter sp.
GACTGCTGCCCGGTTATTCTGAAATCTGAGGGCTGTTTGGGGGGGGCGAACATGGATCGCTTCCCCTTAACCCGCAGTGTAGCGGAATCGTGCGGAATGCGAGGGAGGAAGTCGGTAACGATTTGTACTTATTTTTTCTTTTTACCCACCGGGTACTCACTTTCCCTGTGAGCGCTCCACCCCTTTGACACTGTTCCAGATGGCATCCAGCGCCTCCAGCGACTCCTGTTCCATGTCCCTGCCCTGCCCGTGCAGCACCGCCTCGATAGCGCGGAACCGGGCCTCGAACTTGCGGTTGGTGCGCCGCAGCGCCTGGTCCGGGTTGACCTTGAGGAAGCGGGCCAGGTTGACGCAGACAAACATCAGGTCCCCCAGCTCATCCTCCACCGCGTCCTGGGCCGCCGGGTCGTGGCGGGCGTTCTGCCAGGCCTCTTTGAGCTCGCCGATTTCCTCCTCCAGCTTGTCGAATACCGGGCCGATGTCCGGCCAGTCGAAGCCGTAGCGGGCGGCCCGGCGCTGCAGTTTGTCGGCCCGGGTCAGGGCCGGCAGTGACGCGGGAATATCGTCCAGCCGGCTCGCTGTTTTTTCTGCGCCGGTCTCCCCCTTCCGGCCCCGCTCCTCGGCCTTGATCCGTTCCCAGCTGGCCGCGATCCACTCCTCCCCGGGGCGGTTGTCCGGGTCCACGCGGCTTTCCAGCGTTCCGTCCGGAAATACGTGGGGATGGCGCCGCAGCAGTTTGCGCACCAGGGTGTCCACGATATCGTCGAAGCCGAACAGGCCTTGCTCCTGCCCCATCTGCGCGTAGAAGATCACCTGGAAGAGCAAATCCCCCAGCTCTTCCCTGAGGTGGCCGTAGTCTTCCCGTTCGATGGTGTCTGCCACCTCGTGGGCTTCCTCCAGGGTGTGAGGCACGATGGTGCGGAAGGTCTGCCTGGTGTCCCAGGGGCAACCGGTGTCCGGGTCCCGCAGCCGGGCCATGAGGGTTTTCAGGTCCTCGACGGTGTAGCTCATGAGCGCTTGCGCCTTACTTCGATGATGTTCGGCAGATTACGTATCTGGGCCAGCAGCCGGGCCAGCTGTTCCAGGCTGTGGATTTCCACGGTAACGAGCATGGTGGCGGTGTTCTCATCGGTGTTGGTGAGGGTATTCAGGGACAGCACGTTGCTGCGGGAGGCCGTCAGCACCTGGGTGATGTCCCGCAGCAGGCCGTAGCGGTCGTAGGCCTCGATCTCGATGTCCACCGGATAGGTGGCTTCGGGCCGGCCGCCCCAGCTCACCTCGATGATGCGGTTGGGTTCGAACTCCTTGTGGTGCAGGAACGTCAGGCAGTCCTGGCGGTGCACGGTCACGCCCCGGCCCACGGTGATATAGCCGCCAATGGCATCGCCCGGCAGCGGCTTGCAGCACTTGGCCACCTGGGTCTTGAGCTTGCCCACGCCGCGGATCTGGATGTCGGAGTCGGTGTCGTAGGCCCGCTTGCGGCTGCCCAGCAGCTTGAGGTCAAGCTGTTTGTCCCGGGGCTCCAGCATGTCCTGGGCCACGTTGGCGACATGGGTGGGACGCAGGTCGCCGGCACCGATCGCCGCGAACATGTCGTCGGCGGCCGGATAGTTGACCTTGCGGGCCAGCTCGTTCAGGTCCACATCATAGATGGACAAGCGTTTGAATTCATCCTCGAGGATGGCGCGGCCGTCGGCAATGTTCTGGTCGCGATCCTGCTGCTTGAACCAGTGGGTCACC
The DNA here is from genome assembly GCA_048617055.1 of Marinobacter sp. GTDB lineage: Bacteria > Pseudomonadota > Gammaproteobacteria > Pseudomonadales > Oleiphilaceae > Marinobacter. The sequence continues at coordinate 1,741 of JBMCIH010000116.1, forward strand.
TTGGCCCGGGCCCGGGAGGTCTGGATATAGCCCAGGCTGGGGTTGAGCCAGTCCCGGCTGGGGGCCTGGTTGTTGGAAGTGAGGATGTACACCTGGTCGCCGGTCTTCAGCGGGTAGGTCAGCGGCACGATGCGGCTGTTGACCCGGGCGCCGCGGCAGGCATGCCCTACCTCGGTGTGCACCCGGTAGGCGAAGTCCACCGGCGTGGCCCCCTGGGGCAGGTCCACCACGTGGCCTTCAGGGGTGAAGACATAGACCCGGTCCGAGGCAATGTCGCCGGCCAGGTGATCCGCCAGGCCGGAGAGGTCCCCCAGTTCTTCCTGCCACTCCAGCACCTGCCGCAGCCAGTTGATCTTGGCTTCGTAACCGGTGGAGCGGTTGCCGGTGTCGGTGCCCTTGTAGAGCCAGTGGGCGCAGACCCCCAGTTCCGCCTCCTCGTGCATCTTGTGGGTGCGGATCTGCACTTCCATGACCTTGCCTTCGGGGCCGAGTACGGCGGTGTGCAGCGACTGGTAGCCGTTTTCCTTGGGGTTGGCGATGTAGTCGTCAAACTCGTTGGGAATGTGGCGCCACAGACTGTGCACGATACCCAGGGCGGCGTAGCAGTCGCGCACTTCCGGTACCAGGATGCGGACCGCCCGCACGTCGTACACCTGGGAGAAGTCGATGCCCTTGCGGCGCATCTTCCGCCAGATACTGTAGATGTGCTTGGCCCGGCCGGCCAGCTCCGCCTGGATTCCGGCGCGGCGCAGTTCGTCCCCCAGCTCCTTCAGTACCTCCTGGATATAGCTCTCACGGTCCAGCCGTTTCTCGTCAAGCTGGCGGGCAATCTTCTTATAGGCGGCCTCGTGCAGGTAGCGGAAGGAAAGATCCTCCAGTTCCCACTTGATATGACCGATACCCAGGCGGTGGGCCAGGGGCGCGTAAATGTCGAACACCTCCCGCGCCACCCGCATGCGCTTCTCGTAGGCGGCGTTCTTCACCGCCCGCAGGGCGCAGGTGCGTTCCGCCAGCTTGATCAGCGCCACCCGCACATCGTCGATCATGGTCACCAGCATCTTGCGGACATTGTCCAGCTGGCCCTCGGTCTGCCCCAGCACGTGGCCCTTGAGGGGGTGGTGGATGGCCGAGATGGCGGCCATCTGGGCCACACCCTGGATCAGGCCCGCCACCTCGTCACCGAACTCCCGGCGGATCTCCTCCAGCTCGACACGCCCTTCCCGCACCGCCCGGTAGAGAATGGCCGCCACCAGGCTGGACTGGTCCAGGTGCAGTTCCACCAGCACCTGGGCCATCTCGACACCGGTCTGGAAGCTGCTGGCGCCGGGGGCCCACAGCCGGTCTTCCTTCACCGCCCGGCGGTCGATCTGCGCGCTCAGTTCACAGGCCCGGCGGAACTGGTCCGGGTTCTCCAGCCGGGTCTGGGCCTCGATATGGCGGACCAAGCCCTCGATGTCGACCTGTCCGTCGGCGGTAACTGCGTAGTCTTCCCGTACTTTTACCATGTCCTTGTCCGTATCTGGTCCTTTCCCTGCGCCGTCAAACCTTCTCGAACAGGGCAATGGACTCCACGTGGGTGGTGTGGGGGAACATGTCCATCACACCGGCCTTTTTCAGGCGATAGCCCTTCCCGACGATCACCCCGGCGTCCCGCGCCAGCGTGGCCGGGTTGCAGGAGACATAGACGATGCGGCGGGCACCGAAGGCCGTCAGGTGTTCGCAGATCTCCTGGGCACCGCTGCGGGGCGGGTCAATAAGAATAGTGTCGAATCCTTCCGACGCCCAGCTTTCCCGCGTGAAGTCGCCCTGCAGGTTGGCGCCGTGGAACACCACGTTTTCCAGGCCGTTGAACCGGGCATTCTCCCGTCCGCGCACCACCATGGCGTCGTCCCCTTCCACACCCACCACCTGGCCGGCCCTGCGGGCCAGCGGCAGGGTGAAGTTGCCCAGGCCACAGAACAGATCCAGCACCCGGTCACCCGGCTGCACATCCAGCCACTCCAGGGCACGGTGAACCATGGGCCGGTTAATGTCTGCATTGACCTGGGTAAAATCCATGGGATGAAATTTCATGGTCAGGCCGAACTCCGGCAGCCGGTAGCTCAGCCGCTCCTCCCCGGTCTCCGGCCAGATGCGATGCACCGTGTCCGGCCCCTTGGGCTGCAGGTAGATATGCAAGTCATGGGCCTGACCGAACGCCACCAGTGCCGCCCTGTCGGTTTCGCTGAGCGGGATCATGTTGCGGAAGATCATGGCCGCTTCGACATCACCACAGGCCACTTCCACCTGGGCGATATGCTGGTAGGCCTGCAGCTGGTAGATCAGCTGGCGCAGGGGCTCAATCCGATCGCCAATGCGCGGGTCCAGCACCACACAGCGGTCAATGTCCGCCAGGAAGCTGTTGCGTTTCTCCCGGAAGCCCACCAGCACCGAATCACGTTTGCTGACGAAACGCACTCCCAGACGGGCCTTGCGCCGGTAACCCAGGCCCGGCGAGCGCATGGGTTCCACCCACTGCTCCGGCTCGATGCCCCCGAAGTGGGCAAAGTGTTCCCGCAGGGTGTTCTCCTTGAACCGGATCTGGGCATCGGGGGCCATATGCTGCAGGCTGCAGCCGCCACAGAGGTCGGCGTAGTCACACGGGGTTTTGGCCCGCTCCGGCGCGGCCTCGATCACCTCTTCGGTGCGCAGCTCATCAAACCGGCTGCGGGTGGAGACCATCCTTGCCATCACCTGCTCGCCTGGCAGGGCGCCGTCCACAAACCGGGTCTTGCCCTCGTTGCGGGCGATGCCCCGGCCATCGTGGCTGAGGGCTTCAATGGTGCACAGCAACGGTTCTCTGGGCAGGGGTTTCCTGCGTCTACGACTCATAGCGGGTCTCTGAAAGGTAAAATAATCAGGCGCCGGGGAAGACCCCGGTGGACAGGTAACGGTCACCACGGTCACAGATAATGGCCACGATCACCGCGTTTTCAACCTGTGCCGACAGTTTCAGCGCCGCCGCGATGGAGCCGCCGGAGGAGACGCCGCAGAAGATGCCCTCTTCCCGGGCGAGGGCGCGCATGGTGTGCTCGGCCTCGTCCTGGCCAACGTCAAGCACCTCGTCCACACGGCTGGCGTCATAGATTTTTGGCAGGTACTCCTCGGGCCAGCGGCGGATGCCCGGAATGGATGAGCCCTCTTTCGGCTGCAGTCCGATAATGCGAACATCCGGGTTGCGTTCCTTCAGGTAGCGGGACACCCCCATGATGGTGCCGGTGGTGCCCATGGAGCTGACGAAATGGGTGACCTTTCCGCCCGTCTGCTCCCAGATCTCCGGGCCGGTGGTGCGGTAATGTGCCAGCGGATTGTCCGGGTTGGCGAACTGGTCCAGCACCAGCCCCTCGCCCTGCTTTTGCATGCGGGTTGCCAGGTCGCGGGCACCTTCCATGCCTTCCTCTTTGGACACGGTGATGATCTCGGCCCCGTAGGCGCGCATGGACGCCCGTCGCTCCTCGCTCATGTTGGCGGGCATGATCAGTTTCATGCGATAGCCCTTGATGGCGGCCGCCATGGCCAGAGCGATACCGGTGTTACCGCTGGTGGCCTCGATCAGCGTGTCGCCGGGACTGATCTCACCCCGTTTTTCCGCCTCCTGGATCATGCTGATGGCGGGCCGGTCCTTGACCGAGCCGGCGGGGTTGTCCCCCTCCAGCTTGGCCAGCACCACGTTGCTGGTATCGCCGGGCATGCGTTGCAGACGGACCAGGGGGGTATGGCCGACATAGTCCTCGATGGTGGGAAAAGGCATGACGTTGTTGCTCCTCGGTGTGGGCCAGTGACCTGTTCACAGCTTTTCAGAATGCCTATGGTACACTGACCGACGCTCTTGAAAAGGTCGGGGTCCGGGCCGCTGAGGTGCGCATCATACGCGTAACCAGCCCGATACGGGACCCCGCCATGTCCATTGCCAGTGGCTATAAGGCGTTGCGACACACCAACGGAACAGGGAACACAACCAGCGCCTGGACGACATTGTCGGGAAAAAGCGGACCAGGGACCGGAGAAGAGGTAGATTCAGCCGTATGCGCCGTTGGGGTATTCGAAAAAAAGTCCTGGTGGTAACCCTGGTTCCCACGCTCATCACCACAGTCCTGCTGGGGCTCTTCTTTACCTGGAGCTGGGTAAATAACATCAACCAGCTGCTGGACGATCGCGGCGACTCCCTGTCCCGCCAGCTGGCCGCTGCGGCCGAGTACGGCATGTTTACCGCCAACCGCAGCCTGCTCAGCAGTCTGTCCAATGCCCTGCTGGAAGAGCAGGATGTACGCTCCATCACCTTCTACAACGCCCGCCGGGAGCGCCTGCTCCACGCCGGGCCCGCCAGCGCGTCAGAAAAGCCCGACCAGTTCCCCAACGGCTCGACGGTGTCCCGTGTGCCCTCCTCCGGTACCACCGCCTTCATCTCACCAATCTTCCTGCAGGACCTGATGCTGGAAAACCTGCTGGATCTGGAGTCCCGGGCCACCGCCCCCAGCGCCATGGAACCCATTGGCTGGGCGCTGGTGGAGATGTCTCATGTGCGCACCGAGAAGGAAACCTGGAAGGCGCTCTTCATCTCCCTGCTGGTGATCGTGGCCGGTGTTCTGCTGAGTCTGGCAATCGCCCTGCGCCTGAGCCGGTCGTTTACCGACCCGGTGTTCGAGCTCAACCGGGCGGTGGCCCGGCTCAAGGAGGGCCACCTGGATACCCGTGTGCACACAGGGGCCGGCCCCGAATTCGAGCAGCTGGAGTCGGGCCTGAACGCCATGGCGGGGGAGCTCAGCAAGGCCCAG
>JBMCIH010000117.1:0-6552 GCA_048617055.1 Marinobacter sp.
TCGATGACCCAGTCCCGGCGCTCGTGGGGCGTGATGTGAATCTTGCGCTGTTCATCCACCCGGCCGTCCCGGTGGCACAGGTAGGAGACGTTGTACACCCGGTCGTCGTCGAGCAGGGGCATGGAGCCGGTGACAATATTGATGTTGTAACTGACCGCCATTTCCGACATCTCGTTGCGGAACTGTTCGGTGAACCCGGCCAGGAAGCGGATCGCCCGGGTCTGGTCCATCTGGTCGGTCAGCCCCATCAGCGGCGCGTTGAAGAATTCCGGGAAGATGGCGATATCGCTCTTGTAGTCCGAAAGCGCATCCACGAAGTATTCCACCTGCCGCAGCACTTCCTCCACCGAGGTGAATTCCCGCATCTGCCACTGTACGGCGCCCATGCGCACGCTGGTCTTGCGGGCTTTCACCACCGTGGACGGGGGAGTGTAGAGGATGTTGTTCCACTCGAGAAGCGTTGCGTAACCCAGGGATTTTTCGTCCTCCGGCAGGTACTTGTGCATCAGGCGGGTCACCTGGAAATCATTGGACAGCTGGAAGGTGAGTATCGGATCGTAGATCTCCTTGCGATCCACCCGCTCGATGTACTCCGCCGGCGTGTACTGGTCCGCATACTTGTGGTAGTTGGGAATGCGGCCCCCGGCCAGGATCGCCCGCAGGTTCTTGGAACGGCACAGTTCCTTGCGGGCCTCGTACAGTCGCCGGCCCAGGCGGTAGCCCCGGTAGTCGGGATGGATGAACACATCCAGGCCGTAGAGCGAGTCGCCGTTGGAGTTGTGCCAGATCTTCTCGTTGCGCAGGATCAGATCGTCGTAGGTGTGGGGGTTACTGAACCGCTCATACTTGACGCACACCGTCAGTGCTACCGCTACCAGCTCGCCGTTGTCCTCGATGCAGATCTGGCCGTCGGGAAACTGCTCGACCAGGGCATCGATGGTATCCCGGGGCCAGGCACCACCAATGTCATCATACACACGGTCCATCAGCACCTTCAGCTGCTCATAGTCGTCTTTGGTCAGATTTCGCAGGTTTAGGTGCAGTTCTTCATGTGCCATAACGGGACTGGCTCCTGTTGGGGAAAACGGGTCGAACCTGAAAATTATAGACAACTACGGACAAGGCCCCGAAAACGGTTCTGTTTTCCGGACAGTCCGGGGCGCAACATACTATCAGACCCCGGCCCCGCCTTTCGCCCCCGCAAGCGGAACTGCCGGTGCCACTACGGGAATTAGCTGTCGGCGTGCGATGCCGGGGCCAGGGTGGCCAGTACATCCAGGAAAATCTCGCCATAGCGTTCCAGCTTGGCGGCCCCCACGCCACTGACGTGGGCCATTTCCTCCAGGGTGGTGGGGCGGCGCTCGAGGATCTCCTGCAGGGTGGCGTCGTGGAAGATGACAAATGGGGGCACCCCCTGCTCATCCGCCAGTTCCCTGCGTTTCTGGCGCAGGGCTTCCCAGCCCTGGGGGTCTGACACCGGCTGTCCGCGGCGCTCCGAGGCGGCCTGGGCCCGCCGTGCGGTCTTCTGTTCCGGGTCCTTGCGCAACTCCAGTGTGGCCTCGCCGCGCAGTACCGGGCGGCAGCGCTCGGTAAGCACCAGCGCTCCGTAGCCCTCCGGGTCGGCCCGCAGGTAACCGTTGGCCACCAGTTGCCGGAACACGGATTTCCACTGGGTGGCCGACAGCTCTGTACCAATGCCCCAGGTGGACAGTGACTGGTGACCGCTCTGGCGGATACGCTCGTTGTCCGCACCCCGCAGCACGTCAATCACATAGTTGACCCCGAACCGCTGGCCGGTGCGGTAAACGCAGGACAACGCCTTGCGAACCGCCTCGGTACCGTCCCAGGTGGCCGGTGGCGTGAGGCAGGTGTCGCAGTTGCCACAGGGCTGCTCGAGCTGGTCGCCGAAGTACCGCAACAGCGCCTGCCGGCGGCAGGTGGTGATCTCGCACAGGCCCAGCATGGCGTCCATCTTCTGGCGCTCCACCCGCTTGAAGTGGTCGTTGCCCTGTGACGCCTCCAGCATCTGGCGCAGTTTGATCACATCCTGCAGGCCATAGACCATCCAGGCGGTGGACGGTTTGCCGTCCCGGCCCGCCCGGCCGGTTTCCTGGTAGTAGGCCTCCAGGCTTTTGGGCAGGTCAAGGTGGGCCACAAAACGCACGTCGGGTTTGTCGATGCCCATGCCAAAGGCGATGGTGGCCACGATGATGACGCTTTCCTCCCTCAGGAAACGCTCCTGGTTGGACGCACGCTCACGGGCATCCAGGCCGGCGTGGTAGGGAAGGGCGTTGTAGCCTTTCTGCTGCAACAGCCGGGCCGTGGCGTCTACCTTGTTGCGGGACAAGCAGTAGACGATACCGGAGTCCCCCGGGTGTTCGGTGCCGATAAAATCCAGCAACTGCTTGTTGGCATTGGTCTTGGGGGCAATCCGGTACTGGATGTTGGGCCGGTCGAAACCGCTGATGAAATGCCGGGCCCCGGTCAGCGACAGCCGCTCGGCGATTTCCCGGCGGGTGCGCTCATCAGCGGTGGCGGTGAGGGCGATTCTTGGCACCTGCTGATAGCGCTCGGCAAGCATGCTCAGCCCCAGGTAGTCGGAGCGGAAATCGTGCCCCCACTGAGATACACAATGGGCCTCGTCGATGGCGAAAAGTGACAGCGACGCGCTGTCCAGCAGGTCCAGGGTTCGGGGCTGGAGGAGCCGCTCGGGGGCGCAGTAGAGCAGGTCCAGCTCGCCCATGAGCAGGGCGTTCTCGGTTTGCCGGGCCTGGTCCGGCCCCATGGAGGAGTTGAGGAATGCGGCCCGTACACCGAGCTGCTGCAGGGCCGCTACCTGGTCCTGCATCAGCGCGATCAGTGGTGAAATGACAATACCGGTGCCGGGGCGGACAATGGCCGGTATCTGGTAACACAGGGATTTACCGCCGCCGGTGGGCATCAGCACCAGGGCACTGCGGCCTGCCACCAGTTCATGGACAATGTCCCCCTGCAGGGGGCGAAAGCGCTCGTAGCCGAATACCTCGTGCAGCACCTGCTCGGGGCTGACCAGCTGAGTGAGGGGCTTTTCAGCGCTGAGGCTATCGAAATCCATGCGGGTATCCACGGTGTGTGAGCAGTTTCAGAAGTGAATCCGGAATGATAACAAAACAACCGGCCACTGTCGGGAGGAGGCACGATGATCGCTACCACGATACAATAGCGCGGTTTTTTCATGCCGGCTGCCACGCCGGGTCTTGCAGTTTTACCTGAAAAGGCAATAAAAACAGGATCGTAATGCAGGAATTTGACGCCATACGCCCCTACGGCGATAACGAAGTCGAAGACGCCGTCCAGCGTTTAGCCAACGACCCGGATTTTTTATTGATGGTGGGCCGGTTCCGGTCGCCGTTCCTTGCCCGGTGGCTGCCGGGTCTGTTGCGCCAGCGGGTCAGGCGCTGGCTCTGGCGGCAGTTCGGCAGCGCCCGCACCATCCGCGATATCCAGTTGCGGGTGGCAGAGCACGTAACAGAGCTTGTGAACCATACAACAACCCGGCTGAGTACTTCCGGCCTGGAACGGCTGGATCAGAAAACGTCGTATCTGTTCATCTGCAATCACCGGGACATTGTGTTTGACCCCATGGTGGTCAACCACCTGCTGCACCTGCATGGCTTCGATACCACCCGTATCGCCATTGGCGACAACCTGCTGAAAAATCCGGTGTTCGCCGAAATGATGCGGCTGAACAAGAGTTTTGTGGTGCAGCGGGATATCCAGAGCCCGCGGGAAATGCGGCGGGTTTTCCTGACCCTGTCGGGTTTTATCAGCCACAGCCTGGAGGATGGCCACAGCATCTGGATTGCGCAGCGGGAAGGCCGGGCCAAGGATGGGGTTGATCTCACCGACCCCGCCATCATCAAGATGTTCTATATGAGCCTCAAGAAAGAGGGCCTGGATTTTGCCGAGGCCATGAACCGCCTGCGGATCGTGCCGGTTTCCATCGCCTATGAGTATGACCCCTGTGATGCGGACAAGGCACGTGAGCTGGAAACCCGCGAGCGCACCGGCACCTATACCAAGGCGGAGAACGAGGATTCCGAGCAGATCGTCAAGGGCCTGACGGGCTTCAAGGGCCATGTGCACGTGCACTTTGGCCTGCCGATCAGCGATTCCCCGGACAATGCAAAGGATCTGGCCGCACTGATCGACGAGGAGATCCATGCCAACTACCACCTGCACGCGTCCAATCTGGTGGCCTACAACATGAAAGGCATGCACCCTTCAGCCCACGATACGCCGGAGAACGTCAGTGAGGAGGTGGTCACCGCTGAAAGCTGGACACCGGCGGAACTGGAGGCGGCCGAGGAGGAACTCGAACGGCGTATCAACGCCTGTGACAGGGTCATCCGACCCTACCTGGTGGCCATGTACGCCAACCCCGTGCTGAGTGCGCTGAATGCGCGCCAGGTCCGGGACTCATCCGACAACCCGACTGGAACATAGTATGAGCCGACTCGAGTACATCCAGCTGGATACGGGGGACAATCCCGACGCCGCCGTCATCTGGCTCCACGGTCTGGGGGCAAGCGGCCACGATTTCGAACCGGTGGTTCCGGAGCTGGGCCTGCCCGCTGGCGCTGCGGTACGTTTCATATTCCCCCATGCCCCGGAAATGCCCGTCACCATTAATGGTGGCATCCGCATGCCGGCCTGGTATGACATCAAGTCCCTGGAACTGGGCCGCACGGTCGACGAGCAACAGCTGAAGGCATCGGCAAAGGCGGTGTCGGCGCTGGTGAAGCAGGAAACCGGGCGGGGCGTCAAATCCGAACGCATTGTTATCGCCGGCTTCTCCCAGGGCGGGGCGGTGGCCTACGAGCTGGGACTGAGCTACCCGGAACGGCTGGCGGGTATCCTGGCCCTGTCCACCTACTTTGCCACGGCGGACTCCGTAAACTGTTCCGAAGCCAACCGGGACATCCCCATCGGTGTGTTCCATGGCACCCACGACCCGATGGTTCCCGAGGCCCTCGGCCGTGCGTCGGTGGAAAAACTCCGCACCATGGGTTATACCGTTGAGTATCAGACATACCCGATGGAACACGCGGTGTGCCTGGAAGAAATTCACGCCATCGGACGGTTCCTGAGAAGCGTTCTGTCACTGTGAACCACTTTGCCCACCTGTATCTGGCCCGCCCGACGGTTGAATCCCGGGTGGGCAACCTGCTCGGCGATTTTGCCCGGGGGGTGGACAGCAACCGCCTCCCGGAGCCGGTTAGGGCCGGGCTGGAGCACCACCGGGCGGTGGATGCCTTTACCGATTCGCACCCGGAAGTACTAGCCAGCAAGGCCCTGTTCTCGAACCGGCGCCGGCGCTTTGCCGGCATTGCACTGGATATCCTGTTTGACCATTACCTGCTGCGTCACTGGCACCACTTCGGCCAGGGCGACAGAACCCGCTATATCCACGATCTGTACCGGGACCTGGAGCAGGGCAGCACACTGATGCCCGCCGGAATGGTAAGCGTGACCCGGCGGATGGTGGCCCACGACTGGTTTCACGCCTACCAGGACCTGGACTCTGTGGGTGCAGCGATGGACCGGGTGGCCGGGCGCATCCGCTTCCCCAACGAGTTCGCCGGTGTGATGGAGGAGATCCGCCTGCTGGACGCAGAACTGGAGGAGCGCTTTCTGGCCTTCTTCCCGGAGCTGGTACAATTCAGCCAGTCAAGGGCTGAGTAAGGGCTGAAGGATCTCGCTTTAAACCATAAACGATACGTCTTGTTCCCTGCAGGTGTTCACCCTGAGGTTCCCACGGCCTGCTCACGAACGGGTCGAAAAGTCCTGCCGGAACCGGGCCAAGGGCTGCGTTTGCAAGGAGCCTGGCGAACAGTCCGGGGGCCGACATCGTCGCCCCCCGTCAGGTTACTTGACTGAAATTAACGCAGCCGCGTTCTTCGCCTAAACTGGTAGTCAGGCGGTTGTGAAACTGCGGGCCGGACGGCACGACAGGGCGACCGCCAGTTCCTGGCACTAGAGTACGGACCCGAACTCATTGAGGAACCGGAGAGCAAACCATGCCATACGACAGCAACAAGGACCTTCCTGACAACGTCCGGAACAACCTGCCATCCCACGCCCAGGAAATCTATCGCAAGGCCTTCAATTCTGCCTGGGAGGAGTACGACGACCCCGAGGATCGCCGGGGCAGTGCCGGACGGGAGGAAACTGCTCATAAGGTGGCCTGGGCAGCTGTGAAAAAGGAATATCACAAGGAAGGGGACCGCTGGGTTCGCGACAAGAACTGAAAGGACGGGCGGGCCACCCGGCGACGCGTGTGGCGCCGGGGCCGGCTTAAGGGCAGTGTCCGTCAGGAGGGAGAGTCATGGATGAGTGATCACAGATTGATCAGCATCAAATCGTGATAGTGTCGGTTTCCATCAAACTGGTGCGGGTGGTATTTCGTCAATAACCAGACAACACCGGAGCATAGATATTATGAACAGATTGGAACGCAAGGTAGCAGCAGTTACTGGTGGCGCCGTTGGCATCGGCGCGGCCATCGTTACC
>JBMCIH010000118.1:0-6544 GCA_048617055.1 Marinobacter sp.
ATCGGCAAACACACAAAATATCCGCTTTAACATCCCCGGAAATCCGAAAACCGGAAAGGACTTTCCTCTAATCGCTTAACTGAGCTGCACCGGACGGCCACCCTCGGAAGATTCATAAATCGCATCGGTGATTTTCTGCAGCACCATGGCTTCCTCCAGGCCGGTCTTCGGATCGCTTTCGCCCCGAATGGCTTGTGCAAAGTTAACGATCGGCTGGGCATGAACCGGCGTCATATCCTCCTTACCTTCCCAGAGCACCTCGCGGAACACGCCTTCCTCGGTGTCCTCCGTTTTGGCGACGGGGCCAGGGGCCGGGGCCGGGGCCGGTGCCGGGGCCGGGGCGGCAGGGCGAATGGATTTCACCGCAGCCTCTTCCCGGGGCGGTACTTCCCGGGTGACCTGAACATCCACCTGTTCCTCTTCACGGGCTGAATATTCCTCGGCCATCCGGTAACTGGTGACTTTCTCGCCGGCTTCGTCCTCACGGACCCGCAGGATCTCGAAATGGGGCGTCTCCAGGTGCGGGGCCGGCACCACCAGGATATCGACCTGCTGTTGCGACTCGATGTCAGCCAGCTGCTTGCGTTTCTCGTTGAGCAGGAAGGTGGCCACCGACACCGGGACGATGGCCCGCACTTCGCCGGTCTTGTCCTTGGAAGCTTCCTCAAAGATCAGCCGCATGATGCTCAGTGCCAGCGACTCGATGCCCCGGATGGTGCCCTGGCCGCTGCAACGGGGGCAGACTTCGCTCCGGGTCTCGCCCAGGGACGGCCGCAGCCGCTGACGGGACATTTCCAGCAGGCCAAAGCGGGAAATCTTGCCCACTTGGACACGGGCACGATCGAGTTCCAGGGCCTGACGCATGCGCTGCTCCACCTCCCGCTGGTTGCGGGCCGGTGTCATGTCGATGAAGTCGATCACGATCAGGCCGCCCATGTCCCGCAGGCGCAGCTGGCGGGCAATTTCGTCAGCAGCCTCAAGGTTGGTCTGCAGGGCGGTTTCCTCGATGTCCTGGCCCTTGGTGGCCCGGGACGAGTTGATGTCAATGGATACCAGCGCTTCGGTGGGATCAATGACGATCGAGCCGCCGGAAGGCAGCTTGACCTCACGCTGAAAGGCCGTCTCAATCTGGGCCTCGATCTGGTAACGGCTGAACAGGGGGATCTCGTCGCTGTACAGTTTGATCTTGTTCTCGAACGACGGCATCACCTGACGGACAAAGCCCAGCACATTCTCGTACACATCGGCAGCGTCGATCAGTACCTCACCGATATCCTGGCGCAGGTAGTCCCGCACGGCACGGATAATGACGTTGCTTTCCTGATGCAGCAGGCGCGGTGCCTTGTGCTCACCGGCGGCGCCGGTAATCGCTTCCCAGGTGGCGACCAGATAGTTGAGGTCCCACTGGAGTTCCTCGGCGGTGCGGCCGATGCCGGCGGTGCGGACGATAATGCCCATGGACTTGGGTACGTCCACTTCGTTGAGGGCATCCTTAAGCTGGGCACGCTCATCCCCTTCGATACGGCGGGAGATGCCACCGGCCCGGGGGTTGTTCGGCATCAGCACCAGGTAGCGGCCCGCCAGGGAAATAAAGGTGGTGAGGGCGGCGCCCTTGTTGCCCCGCTCTTCCTTGTCGACCTGGATAATGACTTCCTGGCCTTCGGACACCACTTCCTTGATATTGATCTTGCCCTCGATCTGGCCGGGGGGCTTGCGGAAGTATTCCTTGGAGATTTCTTTCAGTGGCAGGAAGCCGTGGCGCTCGGCGCCGAAGTCCACAAAGGCGGCTTCAAGGCTGGGCTCTACCCGGGTGATGCGGCCTTTATAGATGTTGGCCTTTTTCTGTTCACGGGTGGAGGATTCAATGTCGAGATCAAACAACCGCTGGCCGTCGACCAGTGCAACGCGCAACTCTTCTGGGTGAGTTGCATTGATAAGCATTCTTTTCATGGAAAAGATGATTCCTGTCAATTGGTTAGACAGGAAATCGCGGGTAGTCACGAAGCGCAACTGCGTCTGGCCGGGCGGGCCCGGCCACTACAAAGGTCAGGCGAGTACGGCGGGTCCTATTCCCGGTCCGGATCCGCGGCATACACCCACACTGCCACAGGGCAGGGAGAGGCGGTATGGCGTCAGTCTCTGTTTACGCATGCTACGTATCTTTCGGTTCACGCGGGTGCCTGGGTCTCATGTCGTATTGGTCAGCTGGACGGCCCGGCCCCGCGTGGTGGTATAAATCTTCGCGTTTCCCCGCAGGATTTCCTGCGTGGTTTACTGTCATACCCGGTCTGAACCTGCGAACCCTCGATACCGTTGATGCGGTACCGGAGCAGGTGGCCTGCCGTGTATCGGCGGGCACTCCGGGCCTGGTGTTACCAAGATGCCGGCCGGCTGAACCTTGGTGGCCGGTCGGTTTCGGGGCTGCCTGGCGGCATGGGCCGCCGGGCGGACACCCGGATTTCTCTGTCTGCTTCTGCCGTGTTGGTTGCCCTTGATAATGCCCGCTTGTCAGGGCATCGGGCATTCAAACTACCGGTCAGTCTCTGTATACTTCCACCGCTCCGGCAGCCGGCGTATCGGCCGGGCCGTAGACAAACGGAAAAGCATGCCGGAATATAGCAGCAAAGCCCCATTTCATCAATCCCGCACGGTTCAGGAACCCGTTCCTCCTATGGCATCACCACAGCGCAGTCATTCCGCGAGGCCCCGGCGGGGCCCGGATCAGGCGGACAGCCGGGGCCCGGCAGCGGAAGGTGTGGTCACCGGGGTGCAGTGGCTCACGGTGGATGCTGACATGGCCGGGCAGCGCCTGGACAACTTTCTCATGGCGCGGCTCAGGGGTGTGCCCAAGGGCAAGATCTATCGCATCATCCGTAAGGGTGAGGTTCGGGTCAACAAGGGGCGGGTAAGGCCTGACAGCCGCCTGCAGGCTGGCGATGAGGTTCGCGTTCCGCCCGTGGTGCGGCCCCACAGGCCCACCGGCAGCATCCCCGGTGGCCGCGTGCAGGCGGTGATGGAAAACGCGGTGGTTTTCGAGAACGACGACATGCTGGTGGTCAACAAGCCCTCTGGCATCGCCGTACACGGGGGCAGCGGGCTCAGCTTCGGGCTGATCGAGGTGCTGCGGGCGGCGCGGCCGGAGGCCCGCTTCCTGGAACTGGTTCACCGGCTGGACCGGGATACGTCCGGGCTGGTGATGATTGCCCGCAAACGGTCCGCGCTTCGCTTCCTGCAGAATGAATTGCGCCAGCGCCAGGTTCACAAGCACTACCATGCCCTGGTGAGCGGCCAGTGGCCGGCGTCGGTCACCGAGGTCGCCGACCCTCTGCTGCGCTATGAGATGCCCAACGGTGAACGCCGTGTGCGGGTCGATACCGGCGGCAAGCCTTCGCTGACCCGGTACCGGCTGCTGGACGTCTGGCCCGGTTACAGCCTGGTGGAGGCCTCGCCGGTCACCGGGCGTACCCATCAGATCCGTGTGCACTGTGCCAGCGCCGGTCATCCGATTGCCGGCGATGACAAGTATATGGATGCCGCCAGCCTGCGGGCCTTTCGGCGCCTGGGTGGCAACCGGCTGATGCTGCACGCCCGTGCACTGGAGTTCCGCCTGCCAGGTGGTGAGAGCCAGTGGTTGCGCCTGGAGGCCCGCTACGATGAGGCCTTCGCGCAGGTGCTGGCGGGCCTGGTCCGTTGATGTTGTACAGAGAGTGGCAGCCATGAGCTATAAGCTGGTGATATTCGACTGGGATGGCACCCTGGTGGATTCGGTGGAACACATCGCGGCCAGCCTGCACCAGGCGGCGGTGGAACTGGGATTCCCCGCACGGGAGCGGGAGGCCTACCGGGATATCATCGGCCTGGGTATGGTGGAGGCGCTGGAAGCACTGTATCCGGGCATTTCCCGGAATGAGATGCAGGCTATCCGCGAAGGTTATGCCCGCTACTTTTTTGCCCGCAAGACCACGCCCCAGAACGTCTTCGATGGCATGGCCGAGGTGGTCGGCGACCTCAAGCTGGACGAACGGCTGGTGGCGGTGGCCACTGGCAAGAGCCGGCGGGGGCTGGACCCGGCCCTGATATCCAGCGGCCTGGGGCCGCACTTCGATATCACCCGGTGTGCTGACGAGACCCGCTCCAAGCCGGACCCACGTATGCTGGTGGAGATTCTGGAGCATTTCGACGTTGATCCTGCCGACGCCGTGATGATCGGTGACACCCGGTACGACCTGGATATGGCCCGCCGCATCCGCATGCCAGCCATTGGTGTGGAGTGGGGCGTTCACAGGCGGGATGAACTGGGTAAATATGACCCCGTCTATGTCGCCGGGAACGTGCGTGAACTGCGCGACGCCCTGGGCCTGCGATAAAGGCAGGCGGCCGAGGGTCCTGGGAATAACAGTAACTGAGAGGTAATGCATGTCCGAATGGAATTCGTCCGGTGACTGGAATGATCCGCCCCGGCCCGCCGAAAAGCGCAGCACCCGGGAGCAGGGCCCGGCACAGAGCGGGGAGGTGACCGACTCGCGGGTACTGGAGAAACTGGTTGGCGCCCTGACCGCCGAGCAACGCCGAAGCCGCCGTTGGGGTATCTTTTTCAAGCTGCTGACTTTCGGCTACCTGATTGCCCTCTTGTTCCTGTTCCGGGCGCCGCTGATGGGCGGGGTGGACACCGAACGCGCTGCCGAGCATACCGCTGTGGTGGAAGTCGACGGCACCATTGCCGCAGATTCCTACGCCAGTGCCGACAACCTTGTGGGGGCGCTCAGGCGGGCTTTCGAGGCGGAGAACTCCCGTGCCGTGGTGGTGCGTATCAACAGCCCCGGCGGGAGCCCGGTGCAGGCGGGCTATGTCTATGACGAGATCGTCCGGTTGCGGGACGAGTACCCGCACAAGAAGGTCTATGCGGTGATCACCGACATAGGCGCGTCCGGCGCCTATTACATTGCGGCGGCCGCCGATGAGATCTACGCCAACCGGGCCAGCCTGGTGGGTTCCATCGGGGTGGTGTCCGGCGGTTTCGGCTTCACCGAGCTGATGGACAAGGTCGGGGTGGACCGGCGGCTCTACACGGCAGGCGATAACAAGGCCTTCCTGGACCCGTTCTCGCCGGAGGAGCCGGAAGAAGTCGAGTTCTGGCAGGATGTGCTGGAGAACACCCACAACCAGTTCGTCGAGTATGTCCGCAAGGGGCGGGGTGATCGTCTGGCGGATGACGAGCAGCTGTTTTCCGGCCTGGTATGGACCGGCGAACAGGCCGAGGAGCTGGGGCTGGTGGACGGCCTGGGCAGTGCCTCCTGGGTGGCGCGGGAGCTGGTGGGTGCGGAAGAGCTGGTGGACTATACGCCGCAGCCGTCACCCTTGCGCCAGTTTACCGATGCGCTGGGGGCTTCGGTGGTCGGCGCTCTGCGCACCGAGATGGCGGAATCCCGCTACGACCTGCGCTAAGGCTGCTCCGGGCCGTCGCAGGCGCCGGCCTCTCCGGCAGCTGTGGCCTGCGTCATGCCCTGCGGTCGAGGACATTCACCCCCTTGTCCTTCAGCATGTCCACCAGTGCGATCAGCGGCAGGCCGATCAGTGTGTTGGGGTCCCGGCCTTCGAGGGCCTCAAACAGGGCGATGCCCAGGCCCTCCATGCGAAAACTGCCGGCGCACTGATAGGGCTGTTCGATGCTCAGGTACTGGTGGATATCCTGATCCGTCAGCTGACGGAACTGGACCCGGTAGATTTCCCGGGTGCTGGCGGTGGTCTGCTTCAGGGTATCGTGGAGCGCCAGCCCGGTATGAAAGGTAACGGTCTGTCCGCTGCAGCGGGCGAGCTGGCGGCAGGCGTTCTCATGGTTACCCGGCTTGCCCAGAATGGTGCCGTCGCCCAGGGTCGCCACCTGGTCGGACCCGATGATCAGGTGGTCGGGGAACCGGTCAGCCAGTGCCCGGGCCTTCTGGCGGGCGAGGCGCTCCACCAGAGCCGGCCCGGTCTCGTCCGCCCGGGGTGACTCGTCGATGTCCGGCGCCGCCCACCGGAAGGGCAGGCCCAGCCTGGCCAGCAGTTCCCGCCGCCAGGGGGAGGAGGAAGCCAGCGCCAGAGAGAGGGGTTCGTTCATCATCAACTCCTGGTAAAAGAAAGGCCGGGATACTCGCCGGCGCACATTAACCGTTGGGGCTGGCCGCGTCCAGCGGCGAGTCTGCCCGATCTGCAGGGCCCTGTCTTGCTTCATTGGGCGGAAGTCTTTGACAGGGCGCCGCCGCGTCACTAAAATTGCGCGCCTATGTCAAACGCCGAACTGCCAAGGTCTGTTGACCCACATCGCATGGCGGAAACCAGTGCCGAGCTGGCGGGAAATGTCCCGCTGGCAAGGTTGACCCGTTTCCGGGGTGCGGTGCTGGCCATTCCGGAAGGAGGCGATTGCCGGGTGCGTCTGGCCTTCAGCACCGACAGGCAGCGCCGGCGGCTGGTCCGGGGTGAGCTCGAAGCCGATGTGGAACTGGAGTGTCAACGCTGCATGAGCGCCATGGGGGCCACCATCAGATCGTCCTTCGAACTGGGT
>JBMCIH010000119.1:0-6533 GCA_048617055.1 Marinobacter sp.
CGCTCGGTGGCCAGGAAGTGCTCCCGGTCGGGGTCACTCAGGCCGGTCTCATCCGCCAGCGGGTGGTGCACCAGGGCGATCAGGTGCAGCCGCCGGCCATGGGCCTCGGCAGCCTCCGGGCAGCCGCCCAGGGCAAGGCCGTCCACGACTACCGTGGCCCCGTCAGGCGCGGACGCCAGAGCGCTGTCCAGGGACTGACGCGCGACATCGTCCACTTTCGGAAAGCACCCCGGCAGCCCCTGCAGGATGACCTGCTGGCCGAGGCGCTGCAGGCCGGATACCGCCTCCCGCACATAGCCATAGCCGCCGGTGAGCTGGCCCGGATCGCCCGGCACCAGCACCCGCCAGCATGGGTCAGAGCTGGCCACGATAACTGGCCCAGGCGACATGGGATTCGGACAGGGTCACGGTGATGGCGCCCAGCTCCTCGGCGCCCGGCCCCATGGCACCGTCCCGGATGGCATCCACCATGCGGTCAAACACATAGCGGGCCATGAATTCGGTGGTCGTGTTGTGCCCTTGGAAACTGTCCATCTCGTCCAGGTTCTGCATATTGATGGGGCCCAGCACCTTGCCCAGTACCTCACTGGCGAGGCCGATATCCACCACCAGGTCGTTGGCATCCAGTTCCGGGCGTTCGAAGGTGACGTCCACCACATAGGTGGCACCGTGGAGCTTCTGTGCCGGGCCGAAGATCTCGCCGGCGAAGCTGTGGGCAATCATGACATGGTCGCGAACGGTCAGTGAGTACATGGGGCTTCCTTGAGGTTATGGGTATCGAATCCGGTGGCAGAGGGCATCGGCATCGCCCCGGGCCAGGCCGGCCATTACCCGGGGCAGTTCGGCAAACGCACTTTCACCGGAAATGAGATTGTCCAGTACCGGGTCTGCCAGCTGCGTCATGGCCAGGGCCATACGGTCGGCGTGACTCCAGCGCGGCGCCTGGCGGGGGCTCAGCTGGCCCACCTGGCTGGAACGCAGGGTCAGCCGGCGGGAATGGAAGCTGCCCCCCAGGCGGGCCGGCACGGCCTGCTCGCCGTACCAGCTCATTTCGATAATACGGCCTTCGTTGCCGGCCAGGCCCAGGGCGGTTTCAAGCCCGGAGGGCTGGCCGCTGGTGTGGAACACCAGGTCGTGGTCGTCCCGGTCCAGCGCCGGCGCCCAGGCGACCCCCAGCGATTCAAGCACCGGCTCGCGTCGGGCATTGGGGTCCACCGCAGTGACCCGGGCACCGGGTATGCGGCTGGCCAGCCAGGCCACCAGGCATCCCACCACGCCGCAGCCGACCACGGCAATACGGTCACCCACCAGGGGCGCGCCGTCCCACAGGCCGTTAATGGCGGTTTCCAGGTTGGCAGCCAGCACGGCCCGCTCGGGCGGAACCTCAGCGGGCAACAGGGTCACGGCCCCGGCGGGCACCCGGTAGCGTTGCTGGTGGGGAAACAGGCAGAAGCCGTAACGGCCAAGCATCGCTTCCGGGCCGTCCACGATGCGGCCAACGTTCATATAGCCATAACAGACCGGGCCCGGAAAATCCCCCTGCTGGGAAGGCGCCCGCATGCGCTGGTACTCGGAAACGGGCACGCGGCCATTGAACACCAGGGACTCGCTACCCCGGCTGATGGCGCTGAACAGGGTTTTCATCTCTACCCGGTCGGTGCTGTCGCCGCTGTGGTCCACAGCCCCATCCGCAATCTCTCCGTGACCGTTGCCAAAGGACCAGAAGGCCGGTGAAGTTTCCGTTGACGGCGGATTCATACTCACTCCATGCTTATGGGTAATTCCACTACGGTGCGACTCCGGCCAATGAACCGATGGAACCTGTGGCCGGTATATATGGCATAACAGCATAGCTTACGACAGGTAACGGGTATGGATTCCTTGCCGACTCACAGCCGTCTGCGCTCCCTGCCCTGGCGCGACCTGCTCCTGGGGGGCATGGGTCTGGGCATACTGCTGGTGATATCCGAGAGTTTGCTGGACCCGCCCGCCCTTGTCCCGGGCCTCGCCGGGTTGCTCTATCTGGGCCTGGCCCTGATACTCATCGCCGGCCTGATGGTTTCGGGCACCCGGTTCGGTCCCGCCGACCGCATCACCCTGGCCCGCTCGATACTGGTGCTGTTCCTGGCCACCCTGACCGGATTCCCGGAGCTGCTGCGGGATTTCGCCTGGTTCTATGTACTGCTTGGCCTGGCCGCGCTGATCATGGACGGTGCCGATGGCCATGTGGCCCGGCGAACCGGAACCGCCAGCGCGTTTGGCGCCCGCTTCGATATGGAACTGGATGCCTTTTTTATCCTCACCCTCTGCCTGGCCCTGATGGTACTGGGAAAGGCCGGCCCCTGGGTACTGCTGATCGGCCTGATGCGTTACGGCTTTGTCATCGCCGGCTGGTGCTGGAACTGGCTCAACAGGCCGCTGCCGGAGAGTTTCCGGCGCAAGACGGTCTGTGTGTGGCAAATGGTAACTCTGATGGTGGCGTTGCTGCCACCGGTACCGGATATGTTCACCCATGCTACGCTCATGGTGGCACTGGGCCTGCTGGCCGGGTCCTTTGCCATCGACATTCGTTATCTCTACCTGCAACGCCGGACAAGGAGCCTGTGATGAGCCTTCAACGGAAGACCCTCAACCCCCTTACCGCCAGCCTGGCCGCTTCCCTGGCCCTGGCAAGCAACGCCACACTCGCCGAACCCGCGCGATACCAGATCGATGAGGAACACCTGTCCATCACCTTCGAGGTCAATCACCTGGGCTACGCCTCGGTCATCGGCATGTTCCTGGAAGGCAAGGGCCAGTTCGAATACGATGAGGACGCCAATGAGGTGCCCTCCGGCAAGGTGGTCATCCAGAGCGCCAGCGTTTTCTCCAACCATGAGAAGCGCGACGAGCACCTGCGCAAGGACGACTTCCTGCACAGCGATCGCTATCCCGAGATCACCTTTGAGGTGACCGACTTTGAAGCCACCGGCGAGCGCACCGGCAATCTCACCGGCGACCTGACGCTGCTGGGCGAGACCCGGCCCGTCACCCTGGATGTCACCCTGAACAAGGCCGGGGAGTACCCCATCGGACACGAGGAATACACCCTGGGCATCTCCGCCAGCACCACCATCAAGCGCAGCGACTGGGGCATGACCTATGCACTGGACCCACTGATGGTGGGGGATGATGTCCATCTGCGTTTCGAGTTTGAGGCCATCCAGGACGACGACTGGCTCTGAGATGGGGCTGTATGGCTGCTTCACGGAAGGGAATTAGTACGGGCGTGGTGAGCATGCTAAACTTCGCGCCCTGATTTGCGGACGTTCCCTCGCCATGGCGCTTTCCGACACCAACAAATCCGACCTCCTGCTGGTCTGTGTAACGCTGCTGGCGGCCATCAGCTGGGCTTTCTCCAAGGAAGCGGTACTGTTGATGCCGCCACTGCTGTTCATGGCCATGCGTTTTCTGGTGGCCGGGGCCATTCTCGCCTTCTTCGCCCGCCGTCAACTGCCCCGCCTGGGGGCGCGCCAGTGGCTCCGCGGCGCCCGGGTTGGGCTGGTGTTCGGCTCGGCAATGAGCTGCTGGGTCATGGGCATCTGGCTCGGCGTGAACCTGGGCGAGGCCGCCTTCATTACCAGCCTGGCGGTGGTGATCGTGCCCGCCATCGCGCGCATTTTCTTCCGCGAACCCCAGCCCCTGAGTACCTGGCTGGCCATTCCGGTCGCCGTCTGCGGTCTTGCCCTGCTGTCGCTGGAGAACGGCTTCCGGCCGGAGCCGGGGCAGATGCTGTTCGTGCTGGCGGCGCTGATTTTCGCCATGTCGTATATCCTGACGTCCCGCACCGCCAACACCCGCACCGTGGTCAAGCGCAGTGGCGAGTCGGTGGTGAAGGAGCGTGTGCCCGCCCTGCCCCTGACCGCATTGAGCATGACCACCGCAGGGGTACTGACCGGCCTGGTGTCGCTGATCTTCGAGGAATGGCAGCCCACCCTGAGCAATTTCACCGGACCGATGTTCTGGTGGCTGGTGGGCAGCGCCACCATTGGCACGGCGTTCCGCTTCCTGCTGCAGACCTACGCCCAGAGCCTGTCGGCCCACAGCCATGGGGTGGTCATACTGATTCTGGAGCCGGTCTGGGTGGCCCTGCTGGCCTGGGTGTGGTTCGCCCAGACCATGAGCCCGACCCAGGTGGCCGGCTGCGGCGTGATCCTGCTGGCACTGCTGATCAACCGCTGGACAGTGCTCTCCCGCGCTATCCGCAACTGGCTGCGCAAGTCCACCCGCGCCCGCCGCATCGCCCGCATCCGCGCCGCCAACCGGGCCTGAAAAAGTCCCGAAAACGGTTGACCATCCGGGCCCGGATCAGTATATTTCCACCCCGTTGCACACAGGACCATAGCTCAGTTGGTTAGAGCGCTGCCTTGACATGGCAGAGGTCGGCAGTTCAAATCTGCCTGGTCCTACCAGATTCAGAGAGCCCCCGATCGGCGACGTTCGGGGGCTTTTTCGTTCAGGTACCCGTCAGGTATCAGGTGGATTCTTTCTGGATCAGTGCCTGGAAGGCGTCGGCCGGGAGTGATTCCGAAAAGAAGAAGCCCTGGGCATAGTCACATCCGTTGGCTGCCAGCCAGTCCTTCTGCGCCCGGGTTTCGACCCCCTCTGCGATCACTTTCAGACCCAGCTGGTGGGCCATGGCGATGATAGCCTCGGCGATGGCCTGGCCCGACCCGGAGTGCCCGTAAGCCTGGACAAAAGTGGGGGCAATCTTCAGGTAACTGAAGTCGAACCGGGTCAGGGCGTCCATCGATGACTGGCCGGTGCCATAGTCATCAAGTGCCAATTCCATGCCGGCCTCCCTGAGTTTGACCAGGTTCTGCTCCAGGCATTGCTGATTCTGGGAGAAAACCTGTTCCGTCACCTCAATGGCCAGCCCCCCCTCACCCAGGTCCAGCCCTTCCAGCTGGGCGTTCCATTCGTCCTCATGGCGCCGGTGACAAAACTGGATGGCCGACCGGTTCAGCATGATCTGGAAGTCTGGCCCCGGCGGCCTTTCCAGGGACCGGTAGAATTCGCCGGCTTCGTCCAGCACCCAACGTTCTATGTCCCTCATCAGGCCGGTTTCTTCCGCCAGCTGGACAAACGATGAGGGAAGCAGCAGCCCCCTCGACGGATGGGCCCACCTCAGCAGGGCCTCGGCCTTTGCTATGCGGTTATGCTTCAGGTCCATGATCGGCTGGTAGTAAAGCCTCAGTTGCTGCTGCGCGATGACGTTTCGCAGCTCCCGTGCCAGGGAGACACTGCCCCCCGGCCCGGCGAGTTCGGCAAAATGGCGGCGTTGGTTGCGACCGCCGGCCTTGGCGGCATACATGGCCTGATCCGCGTTTTTGACCAGCTGCTGGTAGGTACCGGCATCCCGCGGGTAGAGGGTGGTACCGATGCTTGCCGAAACGCTTCCGGTGTCGTCCCCCAGCTCAAAGGGACGGGCGATTTCATCAAGTATGTCGCGGGCGATCTTGTCGATCTGATCCAGGTCGTCAATATCCAGCAGAATGACGGTGAATTCATCACCGCCGAGGCGGGCAACCGTGTCACTCTCACGCACGCAGGCGCAGATCCGGTCGGCGGCCTGCTGCAGCAGCAGGTCGCCGGCCTCGTGGCCCAGGCGGTCATTGACTTCCTTGAAATTGTCCAGGTCGATGAACAGCAGCGCCAGCGAGGCAGTGGTTCTGTCAGCATGGCTGGTATGCTGCTTCAGGCGGTCGCCAAATAGCCGGCGGTTGGGCAACCCGGTCAGGGGATCATGATTGGCGTAGTGCCAGATATCCGCTTCCGAGGCGTGGCGCTCAGTGATGTCCCGCGCCGTTCCCACAATCGCTTCGATGCGCTCCTGCTCATCGAGCACCGGGGCGTGGATACACTCGTAATGCCGGAGCACTCCGGAGACATCCTCCATTGAGGTTTCCGCCCGGATATGACTTGCCTCCTCGAGGACCTTTCTTGACTGGTGATGGATATTCTCTGCCATGGCGGTGTGCAGTTCCGTAACCTGCTTGCCGATCAGGTCACTCAGCGGGATGCCACAGAGCTCTGTCATGGCGCGGTTGGCGTAGAGGAAATACCCCTCCAGGTCGACCACATAACTGGGGTCCGGCAGAGAAAGCACCATGGTTTCCAGCAGGCGTTGCTGGGACTTCTTCTCCCGGGAAAAACTTTCCAGGGAGTCCGACAGGGCCTGATCGACCGCCTGGTCAAAGCGGATGACCGTGTCGATGGACCGGTGACCCTCCGTACGCTCGTCCTGGCACCACAAGGCAACGACGCTCTGGCGCAGGGAGCGGAACTCGGTGGCCACATGCAGCGCATCAACGCCGGCCATCATCCGGCCTGCGCCATGTTTCTGGGCGGCGCTTTCGCCGGCGGGGCGCTTGCCCTCTCCTTTGGCCCGGGCGGCCTGCTCCTGCTCGCTCTGCCGGGTTTCCATGTCGTCCGCCACCCGCTCCAGCATGGCTTTTGCGTGGTCCCGGCGTTCCTTACGTGAAAATATCCCT
>JBMCIH010000120.1:0-6514 GCA_048617055.1 Marinobacter sp.
GGCGGATGAATACCGGCATTTTGTCTGGCGGCGGCTTCTCTGCCTGGTGCTGCTGACGGTGGCGGCGCTGGTGGCGCTGCTGGTGGATATCGCAAGCGGGCCTTCCATGCTGGGCCTGGCGGACGTCATTCAAGGGCTGCTGAACCCGGACAGCGTCGATGCCGGCACCCGGGTCATCATCGAGGACATACGGCTGCCCTATGCCCTGATGGCGGTGGTGGTCGGCGCCTGCCTGGGGCTGGCCGGGGCCGAGATGCAGACGGTGCTGAACAACCCGCTGGCGAGCCCCTTTACCCTGGGGGTGGGGGCGGCCGCCACACTCGGGGCCTCACTGGTCATTGTGTTCAATGTGTCGGTGCTGGGGCTGGCGGCCCATGTGCTCATGCCGTTATCGGCCTTTGTGTTTGCCGCGGCGGCCTCACTGATCATTCTGGTGCTGTCCCGCTCGCTGGGCGCCTCGGTTCATGCGGTGGTGCTCTTTGGGATTGCCCTGCTGTTCGGCATCAACGCCCTGGTGGGGCTGATCCAGTTTATTGCCGACGCCGAGTCGGTTCAGCAGATCGTGTGCTGGACCATGGGCAGCCTGGCCCGGGCGAGCCTGGACAAGGTGGCGATTGTTGCCCTGGTGCTGGTGGTGTGCCTGCCGTTTTCCCTGGGTAACGCCTGGGCCATGACCCTGCTGCGCAGTGGTGAGGAGCAGGCCCGCAGCCTGGGTATCCGGGTGGAGCGCATGCGCCTGCTGGTGCTGCTGCGGGTCAGCCTGCTGACCGCCGTGGCCATGTGCTTTGTAGGGGAGATCGGCTTTATCGGCCTGGTGGCGCCCCACATCGCCCGCCTGATGCTGGGGGAGGATCACCGCTTCCTGCTGCCGGGCAGCGCCCTGGCCGGGGCGGTGCTGTTGTCGCTGTCGTCCATCGCCAGCAAACTGCTGGTGCCCGGCGTGGTGTTGCCGGTGGGTATCGTGACCGCCCTCGTGGGCATACCGCTGTTTATTGCGCTGATTGTCGGCCGCGGCCGGAGGGTGGCGATATGACCCTGCAGATCCATTCGGTGACCACTGGCTACCGGCGCCGGGCGGTGTTCAGGGAGCTGACCCTGCCGCCGATACCGGCCGGCTCCCTGGTGGCAGTGGTGGGGCCCAACGCGGTGGGAAAATCGACGCTGCTCAGGTCCATTGCCGGCCTGCTGCCGATCACCGGTACCCTGACCTTTGCCGGAGATAACCTGGCGGCCCTGCCGGCCGGCCAGCGCATCCGTCGTGTCGGCTACCTGCCCCAGCCACTGCCCCAGGCGGTGCCGCTGGTGGCCTACGAAACCGTGTTCAGTGCCTGCCGCTCGGCCCGCAGCGACTGGTCACGGCCCCAGGCCGAGCGGGCGATCGAGGGTGTGTTCGATACCCTGGGTATCCGCAGCCTGGCCCTGCGACGGCTGTCGGAAATGTCCGGCGGCCAGCGCCAGATGGTGGGGCTGGCCCAGGTTCTGGTTCGCCAGACGCCGCTGATGCTGCTGGATGAGCCCACCAGTGCGCTGGACCTGCACTGGCAGCTGAACGTACTCAATGCGGTGCGTGGCGCGACCACGGAAAGTGGCGCCATAGCCCTGGTGGCGAGCCATGACCTCAACCTTGCCCTGCGCTTCTGCGACCAGGTGCTGGTGCTCTCCCCCGGCGGCGGTGCCGAGCTGGGGGTGCCGGATCAGGTACTGACGCCGGAGCTGCTGGCCCGCACCTATCACATCCGTGCCCGCATCGAGCGGTGCTCCCACGGCTATCCCGTTGTGCTGGCGGACCAGCCCCTGGCAAGCCCCGCCTTTGACGCAAACTGACCGGAGAATGGCATGCCTGTTATCAACGCAACCGTCGCCATCGCCGACCCTGGCCGGCTGATCAGGCGGCTGTGCAAGCATTTCAGCCACGGGATTGAAGCCAGCTGGACCGACACGGCAGGGCACCTGATGTTTTCCATCGGCGAATGCCGGCTGGCTGCCCGGCAGGGCATTCTGAGCCTGACCTGCGAATCCCCTGGGGACGCGGAACTGGCACAGCTGGCGGACGTGGTGGCGTCACACCTGGAGCGCTTTGCCGGCGGCGAGGTGACTGAGGTTCAGTGGCAGGCGGCCTGAGCCCTGCCTGCCTGGCCGGCGTCAGGGACCAGACGCCCCGGCCGGAAGCGCAGGAACAGGGCCAGGGCCAGCCCGAAGGTGAGCCACTCCGCGAGCGGCAGCGCCACCAGCAGCGGCCACTGGGGCGCGAATTCGGCGATTGTCACCAGTAACAGGGCGGGCATCAGCAGGCTCCGGGACAGGGCCACCAGTGCCGAGGGCAGAGGCTGGTGCATGGCCGTCAGGTAAACCGACAGCAGTACGTTGACGCCGTTGATCAGGAACAGCGGCCAAAGGATGTCGAGAAAGCGGTTGGCCAGCACGGCGGTTGCCGCGTCCTCACTGGTGTCCAGGAACAGCCTCACCAGCGCCGGGCCCTGGAACCAGGTCAACAGCACCAGCAGGATCCCCAGGCCCAGAATGACCGTCAGGCCCCGCCCCATGAAGGACCGTATCCGCGCCCCGTTGCCGGCGCCCAGGTTGTGGCTGAGCAGCACGTGGAGGGCATCGCATATGCCATAGAACACCATCAGGCTGAGGAAGATCAGGTAGTTGACCACGGTGAACGCGGCCACGCCGGCGACCCCCTGTGAGGTCATCAGCAACCAGTTCATCAGCAGCATCACCAGGCCCACCGACAGTTCGTTGATCCACTCAGAGACGCCGTTCATCGCCGCCTGCCAGAGCTCCCGCCAGTTCTGCTGGCGCAGGCGAAACCGCAGGCGCCGCCGCGGTGAGCGGAAGTAGGCCATCAGGATGCCCAGCTGCAGCGCCTGGGCGATGCCGGTGGCGATCGCAGCGCCCCGCAGCCCGTAATCCAGCCAGGCCACCAGCAGCGCATCCAGCAGGATATTGGCGCCAGCCCCGATCACCAGCGCGGTGGTGGCCAGCCCGGGGTGTCCGTCCACCCGGATGAAGTAGTAGAGCACCACCGTCACCAGCTGTATGACCAACACCCAGATAATGATCAGGAAGTACTCGGACATCCGTGGAAACAGCGCCTGCGGGGCCCCCAGCAGGCGGTAAAGGCCCTCGTGGAAGGGCAGGCACAGCAGTGCGCCGGCCAGGGCAATGGCAAAGCTGCCGATCAGGCACTTGCTGAAGATGGCGGAGGCGGCCTCAACCCGGCCTTCACCCAGGTAGCGACCGGCACGCACCGTACCGCCAATGGCCAGTGCCAGGGCCATGCCGAACAGAAAGGTGAACCAGGGGATCAGCAGGGTGAGGGCGGCCAGGGCATCAGCGCCGGCGTAGTTGCCGATGAACAGGCCGTCGACGATATTGGCGGTGGTCAGCGCCAGCAGGCCCGCCACCGAGGGCAGGGCGTAGCGGAAGAACACCGGCCAGCAGGGCCCGTGAAGTATCGGGTCGGGCCGGCCGGACGCGGCTGTGGTTTCGGGGGGCGTCTGCATTGGGTCGGTGGCCGGGGCAACTAGCCGAACAGCTCCTGCAGCTTCTCTCCGGGCTCGGGGGCCCGCATGAAGGATTCGCCCACCAGGAAGCCGTAGATTTCCCGGTCGGTCATGAGGGCGACGTCTTCACGGCTGAGAATACCGCTCTCGGTGATGGTGAGGCGGTCAGCGGGAATACGCCGGTGCAGCTCGAAGGTGGTATCCAGGGACACCTCAAAGGTGTGCAGGTTGCGGTTGTTGATGCCCACCAGGGGTGTGCTCAGGGTGAGGGCATTTTCCATTTCCTCGCCATCGTGCACTTCCACCAGCACATCCAGCCCGGTCTCATGGGCAATGCCTTCCAGCTCCTGCATCTGGTCCCGGGTCAGGCAGGCGGCGATCAGCAGAATGCAGTCGGCACCAATGGCCCGGCTTTCATACACCTGCCAGGGCGCCACCATGAAATCCTTGCGGATGACGGGCAGGCTGCAGGCAGCCCGGCCGGCTCTGAGGTAGTCCTCATGGCCCTGGAAGAAGTCATGGTCGGTGAGAATCGACAGGCAGGTGGCGCCGCCTTTCTCGTAGCTTTCGGCGATGGCCGGCGGGTTGAACGGGTCCCGCAGGACGCCCTTGCTGGGGGAAGCCTTCTTGATCTCGGCGATGACCGCGGGCCTGCGTGCACCGATACGTTCAGCCATGGCCCGGGCAAAGCCCCGGGCGGGGGGCTGATCGCCGGCCATGGCCCTGAGGTCGGCCAGCGACCGGGTGCGCTTGCGTTCGTCGATCTCCTCCCACTTGCGGTCAATGATGCGGCGCAGGATCGTGGGGGTGCGGTCAGTGAGTCGGTCAGTCATGGAGTCACTTGCTCAGTCGAAACAGTGGGAGAAATCCGCCAGCTCGGACATCTTGCCAGCCGCCAGGCCGCTGCCCATGGCGTCCAGGGCCATCTCCACCCCGGCCTGTGGCGTTTTCGTCAGGCCCGCCACGTAGATGGCGGCGCCCGCATTCAGGGCAATCATGTCCCGGGCCTTCTCGGCCATCTCGTCGTGCCCCCGGCCGAAAGCGGCCCGGATCAGCTTCAGCGAGGCCTCGGCGGTATCCACCGTCAGCCCCACGATAGACTGACTCTTGATGCCGAGGTCTTCAGGCGTAATGTCATATTCGTTGATCTGGCCATCCTTCAGTTCCGCCACATGGGTGGCACTGGCCAGGCTGATCTCGTCCAGGCCGTCGTTCGAACAGACCACCATGATGTGCTCACTGCCCAGTTTGTGGAGCACTTCCGCCATGGGCCGGCACAGGGCCGGGTTGAACACACCCAGCAGCTGGCGCCTGACCCCCGCGGGGTTGGTCATGGGGCCGAGGATATTGAAAATGGTGCGGCAGCCCAGCTCCTTGCGGGGGCCGATGGCGTGTTTCATGGCACCATGGTGGGCGGGGGCAAACATGAAGCCCACACCAATCTGCTCCACACAGCGGGCCACATGCTCGGGTGTCAGGTCCAGGTTGACCCCGGCCTTCTCCAGCAGGTCGGCACTGCCGCTTTTGGATGACACGGCCCGGTTGCCGTGTTTGGCCACATAACCGCCGGCGGCAGCGACCACAAAGGCGGCGGCGGAGGACACATTGAACAGGTTGGCGCCATCGCCGCCGGTACCGACGATGTCCACCAGTGGTTCAGCCTTGATATCCACGCCAGTGGCCAGCTCCCGCATAACCTCGGTGGCACCGGTAATCTCGTCGATGGTCTCGCTCTTGATGCGCAGCCCCATCAGGAAGGCGCCAATCTGAGCGTCGGTGGCCTCACCGTTCATGACAATGCGCATGACCGCTTTCATTTCATCCCGGCTCAGGTCCAGGTTGGAGGCGATTCGGTTCAGGGCTTCTTTCATGTCCATTTTCGGTGGGCCTCTCGCTTGTTACTTTAAGTTTGGTTGTATTCGGGCTTGGGTGCCTGGCCGGTGGGTGATGAGGCCTGTTCTCCGCCGCAATTCAGGGGCCATCCCTGGCGCCCGCCTTGCTCCGCGCCATCCATGGCGCTGCTGCGAAAAGGCCCCATCACCCCCCGTCCGACGAGCCATCGGGTAGGCGAACAGCGAACTGATATTCAGGTTCACTGGTTCCCTTCATGAAGAGTTGGAACGGCTTGGCGGTTTGCACAGAGGGCAGGGTGGGGGATTGTTTTCCCGGACCGTCGACAGCCATGGGTGAAGAGCTTAGCTCTTCACGGGCTGGCCATGGAAGGCCTGCCCTGGACTCTTGATGCGACGCAGGAGCAGTAAGCATCAAGAGGCTGCCGTCGAGCCCACATGGATGTGCTCGTGGGCGTGTCCGGGAAAACGATACCGCTCCCCGACCGGTCCCTGAACAGTGGCACTCGGCCAGATCGCTACGAAACCTCTTCAATACCGTAAAAAATTCCGCAAAAGCTCATGCCCCTCCTCAGTCATAATAGACTCAGGATGAAACTGCACCCCCTCGATGGGCAGTGTTTTGTGCCGCACCCCCATGATTTCCTCGACGGAGCCATCCTCGTTGCGGGTCCAGGCTGTCACCTCCAGGCAGTCGGGCAGCGACCCCTGCTCGATTACCAGGCTGTGATACCGGGTCGCCTGCAACGGATTGCTCAGCCCCCGGAACACCCCGGTATCCGAATGGTAAACAGGGGACACCTTGCCATGCATCACCCGCCCGGCGCGAACCACATTGCCGCCGTACACCTGCCCAATGGCCTGGTGGCCCAGGCAAACCCCCAGAATCGGCATCTTGCCAGCGAAGTGCCGGATCGCCTCCATGGAAATGCCCGCGTCATTGGGCGTGCAGGGCCCCGGTGAGATCACCAGCCGCTCCGGCTTCAGTGCCTCGATTTCCGCCACCGTAATCTCGTCATTACGGTGCACCTGCACCTCCGCCCCCAGTTCCGCCAGGTACTGCACCACGTTGTAGGTGAAGGAGTCGTAGTTGTCGATCATTAACAGCATGTTTCTCTCCCCCGCCTCAGTGGTCGAAATCGTTGTAGGTCA
>JBMCIH010000121.1:0-6488 GCA_048617055.1 Marinobacter sp.
CCTATACCCGTATCGAGGCCCCCTATGGTGGCATTGTCACCGAACGTCATGTGGAAATCGGCGAATCCGTCAGTCCGGGCCAGCCACTGATCAGCGGTCTGTCCCTTGAGCAGTTGCGGGTGGTGGTGGATCTGCCCCAGAAATATGCTGCAGTGGCAAGGGAGCAGCGCCGGGCACGGGTCACCCTGGATGACGGCCGTGAAATCGCAACCGGAAAGATGACTTTCTACCCCTACGCGAACCCCCAGACCCACACCTTCCGTGTGCGTATGGGCCTCACCGAGCCTAACGGCAGCCTGTTTCCCGGCATGCTGGTAAAAGTCTCGGTGCCGGTGGAGGAGCGGGAAGTGATTTTCGTGCCGGAAAGCAGCGTTATCCGTCGCAGTGAACTGCGGGCGGTGTTCGTCATGGAGGGTGAGGGCGATGGTCGCCCGAGGCTGCGGCAGGTGCGCACGGGCGGTCGCCAGGACGGCCAGGTAGAGATTCTGGCCGGTCTTTCTGTCGGTGAGCGGCTGGTGACGAATCCGCAGGATTTGGTGGGCACGGAGCTGCTGGCGCCCCTGCGGGGAGGTGACGAGTGAGCCGGGAGTTGCCGCCAACGGGGCCGTCCGGGACGATTGCACGGGTTTTCCAGAATTCCCGCCTGACCCCTTTACTGACCCTGCTGGCGATCCTGCTGGGTGTTATGGCGGTGGTGGTCACCCCGAAGGAGGAAGAACCCCAGATTGACGTCACCATGGCGGATATCATGGTGGCGCTGCCCGGTGCCAGCACCCAGGAGGTGGAAAATGTCATCGCGACGCCGGCCGAGCAGGTAATGAGTGAAATCGCCGGTGTGGAGCACGTCTATTCGGTGTCCCGTCAGGGCCAGGCGGTGATAACCGTGGAGTTCGAAGTAGGCATCACCCGCCAGGACGCCCTGGTTCGTCTCTATAACCAGGTCTACTCCAACCAGGACTGGCTGCCCCGGGGTCTGGGAGCCAGTCAGCCGGTGATCAAGCCCCGCTCGATCGATGATGTGCCGATCATGACTCTCACCCTGTATGACCCCACCAATCGTCATACCGGCGAGGAGCTCACCCGGCTGGCCCATGCTCTGGAAGTGGCCCTGAAACGGGTACCCGGAACCCGGGACATCTACACCGTGGGGGAAGTGCCGGACCGCGTGGACGTGCGTTTCGATCCGGCTTTGCTCAAGGGTTTTGGTCTCACCGTGGATGACCTGCGGCAGGCCCTGGAGGCCGCCAACAGCAGCAGCCAGGAAGCCCGGGTGACGCGGGATAACCTGTCCATTCCGGTGCAGGCCGGTACCCTGCTGGAAACCGTCGGCAGTGTCCGCCGGCTGGTGGTGGGCATGCAGGACGGCGCCCCGGTGTATCTTGAGGATGTCGCCCGGGTGTCCCGTGGCGGCACGGTGCCGGACCAGAGTGTCACCATGGGCTTCGGGCCCGCCGGCAAGGATGCCCACCAGGGCCAGCCGGGGGCGCTGTACCCGGCGGTCACCCTGGCCATCGCCAAGAAGCCCGGTGAGAACGCCATCGACATTACCCGGGCCATCGACCAGCGGCTGGAGTTGCTGCGCAACCGGGCGTTACCGGAAGATATTGAGGTGGTGGTTACCCGGGACTACGGGATAACCGCCTCCGACAAGGCCCGCAAACTGATCACCGACCTGATTGCCGCCACACTCTGCGTGATGCTGCTGGTGCTGGCAGCCATGGGCTGGCGCCAGGCCACCATCGTGGGTATTGCTGTGCTGGTAACCCTGCTGCTGACCCTGGTGTTCTCCTGGGCCTGGGGTTTCACCCTAAACCGGGTGTCGCTGTTCGCGCTGATCTTCTCCATCGGCATCCTGGTGGACGACGGCATTGTTATCACCGAGAACATCAACCGGCGGATCCGCAACTCCCGTTGGCCGCTGAAGGACATTATCCCGGTCGCCGTGGATGAAGTGGGTACCCCCACCATCATGGCCAGCCTCACTATCATGGCGGCGCTGATTCCCATGGCCTTTGTCACCGGTCTGATGGGCCCCTATATGAGCCCGATACCCATCAATGCTTCCGCCGGCATGGTGCTGTCCCAGATTGTGGCCTTCGTGGTCGCCCCGTGGCTGGCCATGCGATTGCTCAGGCGCAAGCAGGGCGCGGATCTGGCGGGCAATGACGAGCAGGCCGGCACGCAGGCCGTCAGCTCCGCCGATGGCGTCAGCCCCGTGTCGATGAAGATCTTCCGCACTCTCCTGGGGCCGTTTCTGGGGAAGCACCCCTGGCGCCGGCGGTTTCTGGGCCTGGGTGTGGTTGGGCTTACCATGGCCGCGGCCTCGTTGCCGGTCTTCATGCTGGTGGTCCTCAAAATGCTGCCCTTTGACAACAAGTCGGAGCTGCAGGTTGTGGTGGATATGCCGGAGCGCACCCCCATGGAGCAGACCCGCCGGGTCCTGACCGAAATGGGGCAGCACCTGGAGTCGGTGGAGGAGGTGGCCAACTGGCAGGCCTATGCCGGCACCGCGTCTCCCATCAATTTCAACGGCCTGGTGCGCCAGTATTATCTGCGCAGCGAACCCTGGCAGGGGGATCTGCAGATCAATCTGGCCGATGAGGCCAGTCGCAGCCGTCAGTCCCACGACATTGCCCTGTCTCTTCGGGAGCCCCTGCAGGCCATTGGGGACCGCCACGGGGCCAGCGTAAAAATTGTTGAAGTGCCTCCCGGGCCGCCGGTCCTGTCCCCGGTTGTGGCAGAGGTCTACGCCGCCGATGAGTGGCGCCGGCGGGAGCTGGCGGAACGGCTGGCAGCGGGTATGAAGGAGGTCGATGGGCTGGTGGATATTGACACCACCATCGAGGCGCCGACCCGCCAGTGGGAAGTGGTGGTGGACCGGGACCGGGCCTCCCGGCTGGGGGTGTCCCAGGCGCAGGTGGTCACCACCCTGCAGACCGCCCTGGGGGGTGCCGGGGTCAGCTACCTGCATGACGAGAACGCCAAGTATGCGGTGCCCATACGGGTGATTCTGGACGAAGGTGACAAGGCCCGGAAGGCCACCCTGCTTTCACTGGCGGTGCGCAGCCGTGACGGCCAGCTGGTGCCCCTGGCCAGCATTGCTGACGTGCGGGAAGCAGACTGGGCGGGTGCCCGCTATCACAAGGACCTGCTGCCGGTGACCTATGTGACCGCCGATATGGCCGGCGATACCGACTCGCCCCTGTATGGCATGTTCCGCATGGTGAGCTGGCTGGAGGACCAGGAGGATGCCCCGGAACAGTATTATATCCGCCAGCCGGACCTGCCGGAGCGTGGCACGCTGAAATGGGATGGTGAGTGGCAGATTACCTATGAAACTTTCCGGGATATGGGGGCTGCCTACAGCGTGGGTGTGTTTGCCATTTTCCTGCTGCTGGTGGCCCAGTTCCGGTCCTACCTGCTGCCACTGGTGGTGATGGCTCCCATTCCCCTGACCCTGATCGGCATCATGCCGGGCCACGCCCTGCTGGGACGGGAGTTTACCGCCACCAGCATGATCGGCATGATTGCCCTGGCGGGCATCATCGTGCGCAATTCCATCCTGCTGGTGGTGTTTATCCGTCAGTTGCTGGACGAGGGCCTGACGCTGGAAGACGCGGTGGTGTCCGCCTGTGCGGTGCGCATCAAACCCATTGCACTGACCGCCATTTCCGCCATGGTGGGGGCCTGGTTCATTCTCAGTGATCCCATTTTCAACGGCCTGGCCATCTCGCTGGTGTTCGGGCTGGCCATGTCGACCCTGCTGACGGTGGTGGTTGTGCCCCTGCTGTACTACACCCTGGCCCGGTGCGGCTGGCTGGGACCAACCGATGAGAACAAGGGCACCTGAGCAGGGATTGGGGAGCGGCGTTCATGCAATACCGGTGGCGTGCTGCAGGACATGTGGACTGGCTGTGCCGGGCGCCGCAGTTACTGCGCTGCCACCAGTCGTTTGCGCTGCAGGATCACCTGCCGGAGGATCTGGCTGCCCGGCTGGCCCGTTGGGACGCAGACCCGGCCAGTCGGCCGTCGGTCCTGAGCGACCCTGCCAGTCCGCGCCTGGGCTACTATTTTGAAGGTCTCTATGAATGCGTCATGACCCATCTGCTGGGGTGGGAGCTGCTTGCCAGCAAACGGCAGGTGCGGGACGTCCAGGGCCGCACCCTGGGGGAGCTGGATTTCCTGCTACGGAACCCGGTGACCGGTGAGGTCGAGCATCATGAGGTCGCGGTCAAGTTCTACCTTGGTTACACGCAGGGCGGGGAAACCCTGTGGTACGGACCCAACAGCCAGGACAGGCTGGACCGGAAGGTGCGGCGGTTGCTGGAGCATCAGAGCCGCCTGACCGGGCGGCCGGAGGCCCGGACGGCCATGGCGGACCTGGGTATTGCCGGCCCGGTGACACCGAGGGTTTTCATGCCGGGGTACCTGTTCTACCCGCCGGAGGCCCCGGTGACCGTACCGGATTTCGTGCCGGCGGATCATCTCCGGGGCAGATGGCAATACCATCGCCACCTGGCTGGCCAGCGCACCGATACCTGGGTACCTCTGCGGAAACCCCATTGGCTGGGCCCATGGTCCCAGCCCGGCAAACCGGACCCTGAGCCGGCCACCCTGGCACTCAGTGCCGTCGCAAAGCACGCCCGGCCATGTCTGTTCGCTGTTCTCGGCCAGGATCCTGCCTCAGGCCACTGGACAGAGGTGGAACGTGTTTTCGTGGTCCACGATAACTGGCCCCGGCAGTAGGCCAGCGAATTCACCCTAGCGCCGGTCCCCCCGCAACGCCCGCACCTGTTCCTCCAGCACCGTTGCGGAAGCCTGATCCGGCGCCACCGGCTTGCCGGCCAGCAGGTGTACCCGTGACCAGAACCGCCGGGGCAGGTGATGGAACGCCGGCCCGCCGCAGTTGCTGAAGAAGCTGCCCCACAGGCCCTGGAGAGCCAGGGGCACCACCGGCACCGGCCGGCGCCCGAGGATGAGGTCGACCCCGGGCCGGAAGGTGTCGATGTTGCCGTCCCGGGTCAGTTTCCCCTCCGGGAAGATGCACACCACATTGCCGGCGGCCAGCTCCCCGTCGATACGGTCGAAGGCGGCCTCGTAGATATCCGGTACCTTCGATTTCGGGCCAATGGGGATGGTCTTCGCCAGCCGGAAGAACGCGCCCATCACCGGCGTGGAAAAGATACGGTAGTCCATCACAAAGCGCACCGGCCGCCGCACCGCGCCGGCAATCACCAGCGCGTCCATGTAGGAGACATGGTTGCACACCAGCAGTACCGGCCCCTGTTCCGGGATACGCTCCAGGTTGTGGTGCCGGACCCGGTAGAGGGTGTGGGACAGCACCCAGATCACGAAGCGCAGGGCGAATTCCGGCACCTGCTGGTAGACATACCCCGCCACCACCAGGTTCATGATGGCCAGCACCAGGAAGAATTCGGGAATGCTGAGTCCGATCAGGCCCAGCATCACCATGCCCAGCAGGGCACTGGCCACCATGAACAGGGCGTTGAACACATTGAGGGCGGCGATGACCCGGGCCCGTTTTTGCTCCGGGGTTTCTCGCTGCACGAAGGCGTACAGGGGCACGATGAACAGCCCGCCAAAGATGCCAATGGCCAGCAGGTCGATGGCTACCTGGCGGTAATAGGGTTCGGTGAGGATCATCCACCAGTCCGAGGGTACCGGCTGGTCGGGCATGTTCAGGTACAGGTCGAAACCGAACAGGCTCAGCCCCAGGGAACCAATGGGCACAATGCCCAGCTCGATGCGGTGGCCGGAGAGGCGTTCGCAGGCAATGGAACCGGCGGCCACGCCGACGGTGAAGATGGCCAGCAGCAGGCTGACCACGGTCTCGTCGCCCATCAGGTCGGTCTTGGCGAAGTTGGGGAACTGGGTCAGGTAGGCCGCCCCCAGAAACCAGAACCAGGATATCGCCATGATGCTCAGGAATACATTGTGGTTTTCCCGGGCGATGGCCATCAGTTTCCAGGTTTCCCGCAGTGGATGCAGGGATACTTTCAGGTCCGGCGCCGCCGCCGGTGCCCTGGGGATCATCAATGCGGACACCAGCCCGGCGATGGCCAGCAGGGCCACGGCCACAGCAATCAGCTGCTGCGCCTGGGGCCATTTCATCATCAGGCCGGCCGCCAGAGTGCCCAGCAGGATGGCGACGAAAGTGCCGGTTTCCACCAGGGCATTGCCCCCCACCAGCTCCTTCTCCCTGAGTACCTGGGGCAGGATGGCGTATTTCACCGGCCCGAAAAAGGCGGACTGGGTGCCGGTCAGAAACAGCAGCAGAAGCAGCACCTCGTACCAGTCGTACCACAGGGCGACCGCGGCCAGCCCCATGATCACCACCTCAGCAAACTTGATCCAGCGGATCACCGCGGATTTCTCGTAGCGGTCCGCCACCTGCCCGGCAATGCCGGAAAACAGGAAGAACGGCAGGATGAACAGCATGGCCGCCAGGTTGGTGAGCACATCCAGCG
>JBMCIH010000122.1:0-6483 GCA_048617055.1 Marinobacter sp.
GCTGCAGGACCTGGGCAACGAGGAAGTGCAGGTGAGGATCATTTCTTCCGGTGTGGGCGGTATCACCGAGACGGATATCAGCCTCGCCCTGGCCTCCGGCGCGGTGGTGTTCGGCTTCAACGTGCGTGCCGACAACTCCGCCAAGCGGCTGGTGGAACAGGAAGGTGTGGATCTGCGCTACTACAGCGTTATCTATAACCTGATTGATGATGTGAAGGCCGCCCTGACGGGTATGCTGGCGCCGGAGTTCCGCGAAGACATTGTCGGTATTGCCGAGGTTCGGGACGTGTTCCGCTCACCGAAGTTCGGTCAGGTGGCTGGCTGCATGGTGCTCGAAGGCACTGTCTACCGGAACAAGCCGATCCGGGTGCTGCGCGACAACGTGGTCATCTTCGAGGGTGAGCTGGAATCCCTGCGTCGCTTCAAGGACGACGTGCCGGAAGTGCGCAGTGGCATGGAATGCGGTATCGGCGTGAAGGGCTACGACGTCAAGGTGGGCGACCAGATCGAGGTATTCGATCGGGTTCGTGTTGAACGCAAACTCGAATCCACAGGTTCATAATGCCCAAAGAGTTCAGTCGTCTTGACCGCATTGGTGACCAGATCCAGAAGGAGCTCTCCCAGCTTATCATGCGGGAGATCAAGGACCCCCGGGTGGGCATGGTCACCATCAATGCGGTGCGCGTCAGCAGGGACCTCGGCTATGCCGATGTCTACGTGTCGCTGCTCAGCACCGAGGAACTGACCGAGGAGTCCGGCGAGGTGCAGGACTCCCTGAAGGTTCTGCGCAATGCCTCCGGCTTTCTCCGGGGGCAGCTCGGGCGCGCCATGAAGTTGCGGGTGGTGCCGCAGCTTCGCTTCCATTTCGACACCCTGCAGAGCCAGAGCCGTCGCATCGACAGCCTGATCGACCGGGCCGTGGGCAAGCAGCCCGCCGTGCGCCAGGATGACGATAACGGCAGGGAGTCCTGACACTTGGCCCGCAGACGTAAAGGTCGTGACGTCAACGGCATTCTGGTGATCGACAAGCCTCCGGGTATCACCTCCAACGGTATTCTCCAGCAGGTCAAGCGCCTCTACGGGGCGGCGAAAGCCGGCCACACAGGCGCTCTTGACCCGCTGGCGACCGGCGTGTTGCCCTTGTGTTTCGGGGAGGCCACCAAGTTCTCCCAGCTGATGCTGGACAGTGACAAGGCCTATATCACCACCGCCAGGCTGGGTATCCGCACGGAGACCGGTGACAGCGAGGGGGCGGTGGTTAGTGAACGGCCGGTGCCCGAGACCTTGTCGGAAGCGGATGTCGAGGTGGTGCTGGCGCACTTCCGCGGTGATATTGAGCAGGTCCCCTCCATGTATTCGGCCCTCAAGCACAAGGGGCGGCCGCTGTACGAGTACGCCCGGGAAGGCATCGAGGTGGAACGCCCGGCACGGCCGGTGACCATCTACGAACTGACACTGCTGGCGGTACGCCCCGGTGAGCTGGATCTGGCGGTGACCTGCACCAAGGGGACCTACATCCGCAACCTGGTGGAAGACATTGGCGAGGCACTGGGTTGTGGCGCACACGTTTGCGCACTGCGGCGTACCCTGGCCTCCGGTTTTACACTGGAAGATGCCCACCAGGTGGCCGATCTGGAAACAATGCGGGAGCGGGGCGAGTCCCTGGATGGCCTGCTGGTGGCGCCGGATGCGGCGCTGACCATGTTCCCGGAGCAGACCCTGGAGGGGCAAAATTTACGGTCGATATTGAACGGGCAACCCGTTAGAATATCGGGTCAGCCTTTTACCGGGCCGGTCAGACTCTACGGTAACCACCGTTTTGTCGGCCTGGGTGAGGGGCAGCCGGAAGACGCGGACACAACCCTGGTGGTGCCCCGTCGTCTGGTTTCAAGCAGTTGATGGGGTAACAGCCATCGCTGCCTAGCCGGGCTGCAGAGATGCGCGGTTCGGCCGGATGATTTCAGGCATCGCAGACAATGAGGTGATTTATGGCACTTTCAGCCGAGGAAAAAGCACAGATCGTCAAGGACTACCAGCAAGGCGATGGCGACACAGGTTCCCCTGAAGTACAGGTGGCCCTGCTGAGCGCCAACATCGACAAGCTGCAGGACCACTTCAAGGCCAACAAGCAGGATCACCATTCCCGCCGTGGCCTGATTCGCATGGTAAACCAGCGTCGTAAGCTGCTGGACTACCTCAAGCGCAAGAACGCCGACCGTTACCTGGAGCTGATCCAGCGTCTGGGTCTGCGTCGCTAAGCGGACGACCTGCCGGCCGGCGCTTTCCTGGTGCCGGCCCGTGCTCCGGTGGCTTGAACTGGCTTTGTCAGTGCCTGCCATCGGGGTATGCTTTTTCCGACCGAACCGGTACCAGAACCGGTTGTAACACCACTACCTGAGTGCTTCTGCTGTCACGATCGAAAGCGCCGATAGCAGGTTGTCGAAAGGCCCGGGACCATGGCCGGGGTTTTCGACAGCCTGTTCGCTTTCTGGTAGCAGGGCCGGGGCAAGGTGTCATCCTGATCTGGTGCATTCGACTATCAAGCAAAATCAGGAGTTACTGTGATTCCGCAAGCAACCAAGAAAAGCTTTGAGCTCGGCGGCAAGACCGTCACACTCGAAACGGGCCGCATCGCGCGCCAGGCCACAGGCGCCGTGCTGGTGACCATCGGCGACATTTCCGTACTCGGTACGGTGGTTGGCGCCAAGGAAGCCAAGCCGGGCCAGCCGTTCTTCCCGCTGACGGTGAACTATTTCGAAAAGACCTACGCCGTGGGCAAGATCCCGGGTGGTTTCTTCAAGCGCGAAGGGCGTCCGTCCGAGAAGGAAACCCTGACCTCCCGCCTGATCGACCGGCCGATTCGCCCACTGTTCCCCAACGGCTTCATGAACGAGGTTCAGGTCATCCTGACGGTTATGTCCTCCAGCAAGCATCAGGACCCGGACATCGCCGCCATGCTGGCAGCCTCCGCGGCCCTGTCCATTTCCGGCATCCCGTTCGATGGCCCTATCGGCGCGTCCCGGGTTGGCTTCACCGAGGAAACGGGCTATTTCCTGAACCCGAGCTTCGAGGAACTGGATAACTCTGACCTGGACATGGTAGTGGCCGGCACCGAAGACGCCGTGCTGATGGTTGAGTCTGAAGCCAGGGGCCTGACCGAAGACCAGATGCTCGGTGCGGTGCTGTTCGCTCACCAGGAAATGCAGAGCGCCATCCAGGCCATCAGGGAATTCACCGCCGAGGTGGGCAAGCCCCGCTGGGAGTGGCAGCCGGAGCCTGAGAATACCGATCTGCTCAATGCCATCAAGTCCGGTTACGAGGCCGCCATTGCTGACGCCTACGCCATCCGCGACAAGATGGAGCGCTACGGCCGCCTGAGCGAGCTCAAGGCGGAAGCCGTCGAGAAGCTGGCCGGAGAAGAGGAAGGCCAGCCCTCCTCAGAGGAAGTGAAGAAGTACTTCGGCAAGGTCGAGAAGCAGGTGGTCCGTCAGCAGGTCATCGACGGCAAGCCCCGTATCGATGGCCGCGACAACAAGACCGTCCGCCCCATCAGCATCGAAGTGGGCGTGCTGCCCAGCACCCACGGTTCCGCGCTGTTCACCCGTGGCGAAACCCAGGCCATTGTTACCACCACTCTGGGTACGGCTCGTGATATGCAGATCATCGATGCCCTGGAAGGTGAGCGCAAGGACCCGTTCCTGTTCCACTACAACTTCCCTCCGTATTCCGTGGGTGAAGCCGGCCGTGTCGGCACCCCGGGCCGTCGTGAAGTCGGCCATGGCCGTCTGGCCAAGCGGGGCGTGGCGGCGGTTATGCCCACCATCGAGGAATTCCCCTACACCATCCGCGCCGTGTCCGAGATCACCGAGTCCAACGGCTCCAGCTCCATGGCATCGGTGTGTGGTTCCTCACTGGCACTGATGGATGCCGGTGTGCCCATCAAGGCGCCGGTGGCGGGTATTGCCATGGGTCTGGTCAAGGAAGGTGACAAGTTTGCCGTGCTGACCGATATCCTGGGTGACGAGGATCACCTGGGTGACATGGACTTCAAGGTGGCCGGTACCGCCGAGGGTGTCACCGCCCTGCAGATGGATATCAAGATCAACGGCATCACCGACGAGATCATGGAGATCGCCCTGGAGCAGGCCCATGAAGCCCGCCTGCACATCCTGGACGAGATGGCCAAGGTTATCGCCGAACCCCGCAAGGCGCTGTCCGAGCGGGCGCCAAGCATCACCACCATCAAGATCCACCCGGACAAGATCCGCGACGTGATCGGTAAGGGCGGTGCCACCATCCGTTCCATCTGCGACGAAACCGGTGCCTCCATCGACCTGGACGACGATGGCAACGTCAAGATCTATGCGGACACCCAGATGGCGGCCCAGGCGGCAGTCGACCGGGTCAAGGAAATCACCGCCGAGATCGAGGTAGGGGCCATCTACAAGGGCAAGGTCGAGCGCATCATGGAATTCGGTGCCTTCGTCAACATCCTGCCGGGCAAGGACGGTCTGGTGCATATCTCCCAGATCTCCGACCGCCGCATCGAGAACGTCGCCGACGAACTCAGCGAAGGCCAGGAAGTGCTGGTCAAGGTGCTGGACGTGGACAACCGCGGCCGCGTCAAGCTGTCCATGAAGGAAGTGAAAGAGGGCGAGCAGCCCACCGAGTTCAGCTAAGCGCTGAATCCGGCACAGACCAGAAAAGCCGCCCCGGGCAACCGGGGCGGCTTTTTTGTGTTACGGGAAATTGTCCAGAGTGCCTGACGGCCCGGCGTAAACACGCCACAAAAAAGGCAGCCCGCGGGCTGCCTTCTGCTCAGGTGTATGGGGTTGGCTGTTCAGCCGTTGCCCTTGCGCATCTGCTCATACTCGTCCTCGAAGAAGAACTTCTCTTCACCAAAGGCCGGCTCCAGCTCATGCAGCCAGGTGGCCGTGTCGCTGTATTTGGCGAAGAACGGGCGCTGGACCCAGTCCGGGTTGCGGCCCTGCAGGAAGCGCAGTACGAACACCTTTTCGCCCTTGATCTCGGCGATGCCCTGGATCTCCACCTTGCCGGGGCCGGCACTCATGGATGGCCCCCGGGCGGTGCGGGCCAGGCCGGAAACCTGTTTCATGGCGTCCCGGTAGATCTCGTACGCCTTGGCCAGGGGCACCTCGAAGTAGTTCTTGGCGCCGGTATCCCGCTCGACGAACATATAGTAGGGGATGATGCCCAGCTTCACTTCCTTCTTCCACAGCCTGGCCCAGTCGTCGGCGTTGTCGTTGACGTGTCTGATGAGCGGGCCCTGGGCACGGATCTCGGCGCCGGTGGAGCGGATGCGGCGAATGGCCTCTTCGGCGATATCGGTGCTGATTTCCTGCCAGTGGTTGTAGTGGGCCATCAGTGCCACATGCTTGCCTGCATCCACCAGCCTGGCGAACAGTTCAATCAGCTCGTCGGCGTCCTTGTCAGTGACGAAGCGGTACGGCCAGAAAGTCAGCGCCTTGGTGCCGATGCGGATGGTCTGGATGTGGTCGAATTCAGGTTCCAGCAGCGGCTCCAGGTACTGCACCAGGTTCTTGGTCTTCATCACCATGGGGTCGCCACCGGTGACCAGCAGGTCGGTGATCTCGGTGTGCTGCTTCAGGTAGCCGTGCAGCTGTTCGGCGTCGCTGCTGGCGATCCTCAGGTCCTTGTCGCCGACAAACTGGGCCCAGCGGAAGCAGAAGGTGCAGTAGGAGTGGCAGGTCTGGCCCTGGGCCGGGAAGAACAGCACGGTTTCGCGGTACTTGTGCTGCAGCCCTTCCAGCGGCACCCCGGCAAGGGTGGGCAGGTTCATCTCCATCTGGCCCGCCGGGTGCGGGTTGAGCTCGTCGCGGATTTCCTTCGCCACTTTCTGGATCAGCTTCTTGTCGGCGCCTTCCCGGTGCAGTTTAGCCATGCGCTCGAAATGTTCATCCCTGAGCATGCCCTTTTGCGGGAAGACCAGCTGATAGAGGGGGTCATCGGGCACCTTGTCCCAGTCGATCAGTTCGTTGATCACATACTCGTTGACCCGGAAAGGCAGCACGCTGGCCACCACTTTCATATCAAACAGGGTCTCTTCGGGGAGATTCCGGATGACCTCGATCTTGTCGAGCTGGCGGTCGGTATAGACCTGGAAGCGCCGTTCTTCAAACTCGACGGCCGGGATACGGTTCGGGAAGCTGACGATGGAGTTCATGAATCGCCCTCTGTCAGAGAAAAATGGCTGGTGGCCGACTACTGCATCAACCACCATTGTTCAAAAATCGGGCAGGCAAGTATACCGGAAAGTAACAACATTTTCAGGTCTAATTAAAAAATGTCCCTTCGTCTCAGTGTACACTCTCAAACTCATGCCTTTTTTGGTTGATATCTGCTTTTAGTCGCAGGATCGAAGGAAATGGTGACCGTTTGGACGGAACCCCGGTATTGATAGGT
Organism: Marinobacter sp.; assembly: GCA_048617055.1. GTDB lineage: Bacteria > Pseudomonadota > Gammaproteobacteria > Pseudomonadales > Oleiphilaceae > Marinobacter. The sequence continues at coordinate 6,445 of JBMCIH010000122.1, forward strand.
CGCCAGCAAATGTTTAGTGCGGAAAGTTTTGCCGCTGGC
>JBMCIH010000123.1:0-6477 GCA_048617055.1 Marinobacter sp.
GATGCCCTCGGCCCGGTCATAGTCCTTCAGCAGCGCGTTATACCGGGCCACCGGGTTTTCCCGTTCCTCACCCGCGGTATGCCAGACCGGGGCCAGTAGCTTGCTGCGTACCGGCGTGTCGGTGGACATGGCCCGCGCAACGCGACGGGTCAGGTCATCATGGGGTTTGTCCCAACGGCGCCCCAGGGGCAGGGTAATCACCCGCAGGGCCATGGCCACAGCCCGGTTGGGCAGATTCTGCAGCAGTTCGGCAAGGGCGTTCTCGGTGCGATAGAGCAGCAGGGCCATACTGTACTCCAGCAGATCGGCCTCGCCTTCCACCGGCTGGGTTTCGTGCCAGTGCTTAAGCACCATGGAGGCCATGTAGAGGTTGGCCAGCATGTCACCCAGCCGGGCGGAGATCAGCTCGCGCATCTTCAGTTGAGACCCCAGGGTGGTCATGGCGGCGTCGGCGCACAGGCCAAAGGCCGCACTGAAGCGGGCCACGCCCTGGGCATAGGGCCGGGCGGTACTGTCGAAGGGCACCTCCGCCCTGCCCAGGCCCAGGGCCTGGGTGAAGGCCCGGGCGGCATTGCCGAAGATCAGCCCGGCGTGGCGGAAGAACACCTCGTCGAACGCTTTTTCATCGTCGCGGTCCTTGGCCGCCAGTTCCTCCAGCACATAGGGATGGCAGCGGATGGCCCCCTGCCCGAAGATCATCAGGCTGCGGGTCATGATATTGGCCCCCTCCACGGTGATGGACACCGCAGAACCGGCAAAACCGATGCCCAGGTAGTTGCGCGGCCCCAGGGTCACCGTCTTGCCACCATGCACATCCATGGCGTCGGTGAGGGTGGCGCGCTGCATTTCCGTCAGGTGGTATTTGAGAATGGCGGACGGCACCGCGGGCTTCTCGCCGTTGTCCACCATGTTCGCGGTCTGCAGCACTGAGGACTGGGCGATATAGCAGTGGCCGGCAATGCGGGCCAGGGCCTCCTGCACGCCTTCCATCTCCGCCACCGGGGTATTGAACTGGCGGCGGATGCGGGTGTACCCCCCGGCCAGTCCCACCGCTGAGGCAGAGGCACCGGCGGCACCGGACGGCAGTGTGATGCAGCGGCCCACCGACAGGCATTCCACCAGCATGCGCCAGCCTTCACCGGCCATGTCGGGCCCGCCGATAATGAAGTCCAGCGGAATGAAGACGTCCCGGCCCACGATGGGCCCGTTCATGAACGGGCTGCCGATGGGCCAGTGCCGGCGGCCGATTTCCATGCCCTTAGTGTCCCGGGGAATCAGTGCACAGGTAATGCCCAGCTCCTTTTTGTCCCCCAGCAGGCCGTCCGGGTCGAACATGCGGAAGGCCAGCCCCACCACGGTGGCAATGGGTGCCAGGGTGATCCAGCGCTTCTCGAAGTTGAGCTTCAGGCCCAGCACTTCCTTGCCGTTGTACTCGCCCCTGCAGACAATACCGGTATCCGGCAGCGAGGTGGCGTCGGAGCCGGCGCGGGGACCGGTCAGGCCGAAACAGGGGATCTCCCGGCCGTCGGCCAGGCGCGGCAGGTAATAGTCTTTCTGTTCATCGGTACCATACTTGACCAGCAGCTCGCCCGGTCCCAGGGAGTTTGGCACGCCCACCGACGTCATCAGCACATCGTTGCCGGCCAGGCGCTGCAGCACCGCCGACTGGGCCTTGGCGGAAAACTCCAGCCCGCCGTATTGCTTCGGGATGATCATCCCCAGAAATTTTTCCTTCTTGATGTATTCCCACAAATCCGGCGGCAGATCAGCCCGCTCCACCGCCACATCCCAGCTGTTGCACATGGAAACGGCCTTGACGCACTGGTTGTCGAGGAAGGCCTGTTCCTCCTCGGTGAGCCCGGTGTTACGGTTGATCAGCAGGTTGTGCCAGTCGGGGCGGCCGGTGAAGAGTTCGCCATCCCAGCCCACGGTGCCCGCATCCAGGGCCACCTGCTCGGTGTCGGAAACCTTCGGGGCGACCTTCTTGAACAGCGCGAAGATCCGGGGTGTGAGCCAGCTGCGACGGAACCGGGGCAGACCTGCCGCGGCGGTCACCGCCGCGCCGGCGAACAGCAGCAGGGCCAGCCAGCCCGAGGCAAGAATCCACGACAGCAGGCCGAACACCACCATGACGATAATGGCATTTTTGGCACCGGCCTCGCGGCGCATCACCACCCACAGTGCGGCGAGGGCCAGAACAAACAGAATCAGGGTCATCATAGGCGCTCTCTTTCGTCCTCCGGACCTGGGGGCCTGCCGGCCGGAAGGCCGGGCAGGCGCTGAAGTGTTACGTCAAAGCTACCGCAACGGATGGAAGCTGGCCAGCCCCGGGAGCCATCCTCAGGCGGTAATAACCACCCGTATGCCATCCAGGGCCAGCTCGGCCCGGCCGATGGCGGTTTCCGCGGCCTCCAGCTGGTCCCGGAAAAAGCGGATCTCCTCCTCCCGGATGGCCGGGTTGTGGCGGCGCAGCGCTTCCAGACGCCGGATTTCCGGCTGCAGCAGCTGGCGCACCCGGCTCAGGGCCATGGCCCGGGCCGGCTCGAATTCCGGCTCCGCCAGCGCCCGGGCATGCTCCACCATGGTTTCCACTTCCGCCCGCACCCGGGGCACCACCGACTGGGCGGTGCGGCGGGGAATGTTGGCACACAGGCTGTTAAGGCGGTCATGGGGCAGCACCGCCGACAGGTCGCGGCCATTGACATCCACCATCACCCGCACAGGAGACAGGGGCAGGTAGCGGGACAGCTGCAGGCGTTCCGGCGCCGGACAGTGGACCACGAACACCGCCTCCAGCATCACCGTACCCGGCGCCAATCCCTTGACCGACAGGGTCGCCAGGGCCGCCTTGCCCAGCCCCGAGCCCAGAACCGTGTCCATGACACCGGTCACCAGCGGGTGCTCCCAGCTCATGAACGCCATGTCCTCCCGCTGCAGGGCTTTCTCGCGGTCATAGGTGACGGTGATGCCCTCATCCGGAACCAGCTCCAGTTGCCCGGAGTGCCGCTGCTCACTGGGCCGCAGGATGTCCGCTTCGGCGGAGTGCTCGTCCACATCCACGCCGAAGATGTCACAGGCGGTGTGGACATAGTCCTGCAGCCGGGCGTCCGCCTCTTCCGCCTCGATGGCGTCAATCAGTGCGTCAGCCTGGTCCCGGCGGCAGGAGTTGAGTTCGATCAGGGCATCACGGCCGCGCTCCAGGCGCGCCCGCATCTCCGACGCGAGCAGCGCGGTACGTTCCGCCAGCGGCTGGAGCTGGTCGATATCTCCGTTTATTACCGCCTGCCACTGGTCCTGCACTTCCCGGAACACCGGCACTCCGATGGCACAGCTCTGCTCAAAGGCGTTCAGCCCCTGATGGAACCACTGCAGCTGCACTTCGCCGGCGGTCCCCTCCAGGAAGGGCACATGGATATCAATGACCTCTCCCTGACCAATCCGGTCCAGGCGGCCAATGCGCTGTTCCAGCAGGTCCGGGTTGGCCGGCAGGTCCAGCAGCACCAGGTGGCGGGCGAACTGGAAGTTGCGTCCCTCGCTGCCGATCTCCGAGCAGATCAGCGCCTGGGCGCCCTGCTCCTGCTCGGCAAAATAGGCGGCCGCCCGGTCGCGCTCGATCAGGCTGAGGTGTTCGTGAAAAGCGGCGCTGCGGATGCCCGCCCGCAGTTGCAGGTGAACCTCCAGGGCCATGGCTGTTTCCGCGTGGGCGCAGATCACCACCACTTTCTCCCGCTTCAGATCCTTGAGCGTCTGCTCCAGCCAGGGCACCCGCGGGTCCTCCGCCAGCCAGCGTTCGTCGGTAAAATGGTGCTCGGGGGTCAGCCCCCCTTCGCCCCGGGTCTCACCCTCCCGGTGGTACAGATCCGGACAGGGCAGCGGGTAGGTGTGCAAACGGCGCTGGGGGAAGCCCCTGACGGAAGCCCGGGTGTTGCGGAACAGCACCCGGCCGGTGCCGTGCCGGTCCAGCAGGGCATCCACAATGGCCTGCACCGGGTCGCTGGCGGCCATCAGCTCGTCCAGATCATCCCCCAGCCACTGTCGCAGCACCACCTGACGGCTGGCGGAAGGCGGCCGACCGGAGTCGAGCAGCTCCCGCACCACCTCATTGATCCGCTGGTAGTCCGCCTCCTGCTGGCGGAAGCTTTCCAGGTCATGGAAGCGTGCGGGGTCCAGCAGCCTGAGCCGGGCAAAGTGGCTTTCCTCGCCGGCCTGTTCCGGCGTCGCCGTCAGCAACAGCAGGCCGCGGGTCTCTTCCGCCAGACTTTCCACCGCCACGTATTCACGGCTCGGCTGCCCGGGCTGCCAGCCCAGGTGGTGGGCCTCATCCACCACCATCAGGTCCCACCCTGCTGCCAGGGCATCCCGCCGGGCCAGGGTGTGACCGGTGAGGAAGCCCAGCGAACACAACACCAGCTGACTGTCTTCAAAGGGGTTGGACGGCGCCGGCGCCACATCCCCTTCCGGGTCGCTGTCCGTCAGGTCCTCGTAGCTGGCGTGGTCAACGATAGAGAATCGCAGGTTAAAGCGGCGCAGCATTTCCACCAGCCACTGGTGAATCAGCGAATCCGGCACCACAATCAGTACCCGGCGGGCCAGGCCGGTATGAAGCTGATAGTGGAGAATCAGCCCCGCTTCTATGGTCTTGCCCAGGCCCACTTCATCCGCCAGCAGCACCCGGGGCGCATAACGCCGGGCCACTTCGTGGGCGATGTAGATCTGGTGGGGCAGGTGCCGGGTACGGGCCCCCAGCAGACCCTGCACCGGTGATTGCGACAGGCGGTGCTGGTGTTCCAGGGTGGCCAGCCGCAGGCGAAAGGCACCGTTGCGGTCGAACTGGCCGGCAAACAGACGCTGGTGGGGCGCCGAGAAGCTGACCTGGCTGGCCAGGCGCACCTCGGACACTTCCTGCAGGTTACCGCTGGCATCGGCGGCGTGGTACACCAGCACCCCGTCCACATCCTCCACCGCCTGCACCGTCAGCACCTGGCCGTCGAAGGTCTCGATCTCCTCCCCCATCCGGAAGGCGATCCGGGACAGGGGCGCGCTGTCAATGGCGTAGGTGCGCTCCTCGTCGGCGGCCGGAAACCCGAGGGTAACGGTGCGCCCGGACACGTCGGTGACTATCCCCAGCCCCAGGGCCGCATCCGAATGACTGACCCAGCGCTGGCCGACGGCAAAAGCAGGTGCTTCCAAGAATCCTCCCAAAAAATCCGGTCGTGAATGGTAAAACGGTTATGTCGGTGTAACACCGGCCGGGTCCGGCTCCCGGATCCAGAATGCGGTCGCGCCGCATACGGCGGCCGGCACAACGAACAGGTTGACCACCGGCACCATGGCCAGCAGCGCCACCGGCACGCCGAACCCGAGGGCACTGAGGCGTCGCGCCGCCAGCCGCCGGCGCAGGGCACCGAAGCTGACCCGGTGGTTGTCCGCCGGGTAATCCACATACTGCAGCGACATCATCCAGCTGTTGAAGACAAACCACAGCACGGCCGCCACCAGGTTGACCACCGGAATCAGTCCGATCACAACCAGCAGCAGTGCCCGCGGCAGATAGTAGACGATCTTGTGGATCTCACGCCCCAGCGCCCGGGGAATATCCTTCAGGATCTGCATCCAGCCGCTGTCATCGCTCACCGCCTGCCCGGTCAGGTACTTTTCCGTCTGCTCCGACAGGAAGCCGTAAAACGGGGAACCAATCAGGTTGGCCATGATCACAAAGCCATAGGCGAACATCAGCAATATGACAAGGCCATAGAGGATCCAGAACAGCCAGTCCAGGGCCTGCAGCCAGGTCCAGTCGGGAAGCCAGGCCATGACCGCGGCGATCATGACCGCAAAAACCTCGGCCATCAGCCAGACTAGGGCCGCAAACAGCAGGAAGTTCAGCACCAGGGGCACAATGACGAACAGCCGTAGCCCCGGCTGGCGGATAAGGCCGAAGCCCTCACCCAGATAGCCCAGCCCCCGGAAAAAGTTACCTTGCAACATGCTTGCAGCCTCATGACATGTAGCAGTGAAAGGGCGCAAAGCATATCATGATGGCAGTAACACCACAGCCGGACAGGACATGCGACTTCAACAAGCCTTTGACAGACTGATCTCGTTGCAACCGCTCTGGCGCGCCCTTTTCTGCTTCTCCCTGATGACCATTACCTGGCTGGGCTTTACCATCGAACCCTACCCCATACCTTCCGCCGCCAGCGACAAGATCAATCATATGCTGGCGTTCCTGGTGCTGGCCATGCTGGCCAGGCTGGGCTGGCCCATGATCGGCCATACCGTGCCGCTGGTGGTGCTTGCCGGCTACGGCATGGCCCTGGAACTCGGGCAGACACTGACACCCTGGCGGCAGTTCTCGCTGTTCGACGTGCTGGCCGATGTCACCGGTATCCTGGCCGGTTTCGCACTGCTGGCGCTCATCCTCAAGGTCACGGGTGCGCGACTGGAAAGCTGAGATGCCGCCCCCCGCTCACCGCC
>JBMCIH010000124.1:0-6429 GCA_048617055.1 Marinobacter sp.
GAGGCCATGCAGCTGATGCTTCAGGCCCGGATGGAGCTGGCCATGGAAGAGCGAGAGGGCCAGGGTGAAATTTCTGCCCGGCACCGTGAACCCGGTCCCGGCGACCGGGCCAGCGTCTCCGATAGCTACCGTGCGGTTGCCGCCATGGACGGACCCGCCTCACAGGGGCCGGCGTTCCAGGCCGTGGCCTGAGCCAGCACCGGTTACAAAACGACCTCCCGCCAGTCACCCGTTGCCCCCTTTAACAGAAGCATTTTTTGTCCCGGAATCTCTTGACAAGAAGGCGCCTATAAACGTATGTTTCAAACAACTGTTTGAAGCGCCCGAACCAGGCTGCCACCGGCCCACTGGGTGGGCTTCAAACCAGACTTGTCCGGCCTTATGCCGGATCAACCAGTTGGTCCCACCGGCCCGGCCTGTCGTCGGACCGGATTGAAGTGAGGTGAAACTTCATGCCCCAGTACAAAGCGCCCCTGCGTGACATCAAATTCGTAATGAACGAGCTGCTTGGCAGCGAACAGCATTATGCCGCCCTGGAAGGGGCCGAGGATGCCACTCCGGATATGATCGACGCCATTATCCAGGAAGGTTCCAAGTTCTGTGAGCAGGTGCTCTCACCCCTGAATCCGGTGGGCGACCGCGAAGGCTGCACCTGGAGCGAAGATGGTGTGAAGACTCCCGCCGGCTTCCGGGAGGCCTACCAGCAGTACGTGGAGGGCGGCTGGCCGTCCATGACCTCAGACCCGGAATACGGCGGCCAGGGCCTGCCCAGCTCCGTTGGCATCGTGATGAGCGAAATGGTGGGCACCGCGAACTGGTCCTGGGGCATGTACCCGGGCCTGAGCCATGGTGCCATGAACACCATCGAGGCCCATGGCACCGAAGAGCAGAAGCAGACCTACCTGACCAAACTGATCAGTGGTGAGTGGACCGGCACCATGTGCCTGACCGAGCCCCACTGCGGCTCCGACCTGGGCACTCTGCGTACCAAAGCCGAGCCCAACGGTGATGGTACCTACAGCATCACCGGCACCAAGATCTTCATCTCTGCCGGCGAGCACGACATGGCCGATAACATCGTCCATATCGTACTGGCCCGGCTGCCGGGTGCGCCGGAAGGCACCAAGGGCATTTCCCTGTTCATCGTACCCAAGCGCCTGCCCAACGACGACGGCTCTGCCGGCGAGCGCAACGCCGTATCCTGTGGCTCCCTGGAGCACAAGATGGGTATCCATGGCAACGCCACCTGCGTAATGAATTTCGATGGCGCCACGGGCTGGCTGATCGGGCCGGAGAACAAGGGCCTGAACTGCATGTTCACGTTCATGAACACCGCCCGTATCGGCACTGCCATCCAGGGGCTGGGCGCGGCGGAACTGGGCTTCCAGGGCTCCCTGGCCTATGCCAGGGAGCGTCTGGCCATGCGTTCCCTGTCCGGCCCCAAGAATCCGGATGGCATCGCCGACCCGATCATCGTGCACCCGGACGTCCGCCGCATGCTGCTGACCCAGAAGGCAGTTGCCGAGGGCGCCCGTGCCCTGATCTACCTGGCGGCACAGCAGGCGGACATTGTCACCCGGGGCAGGACCGAGGAAGAGCGCAAGGCGGCGGATGCCATGCTGGGCTTCCTGACGCCCATCGCCAAGGCCTTCCTGACCGAGATCGGTTACGAGTCCGCCAACCTGGGCATGCAGGTGTTTGGTGGCCACGGTTTTATCTCCGAGTGGGGCATGGAGCAGAATGTCCGTGACGCCCGTATCGGCATGATCTACGAGGGGACTACCGGCATCCAGGCGCTGGACCTGCTGGGCCGCAAGATTCTGATGACCCAGGGCGAGGCCCTCAGGCAGTTCACCAAAATCGTGCACGTGTTCTGCAAGGAAAATGCGGACAACGAACAGCTGAAGGAATTTATCGAGCCGCTCCAGCAGATCAACAAGGAGTGGGGTGAGATCACCATGAAGCTGGGCATGTCCGCCATGAAGAACCGCGAGGAAGTCGGCGCCGCCGCGGTGGACTACCTGATGTACTCCGGTTATGCGGTCTTCGCCTACCTGTGGGCCCGCTCCGCCAAGGTGGCCCTGGACACCATGGTGGAGGGCACCCCCGAGGAGGCCTTCTACAACGCCAAGGTCCAGACCGCGCGCTTCTACTTCAAGCGCCTGCTGCCGCGTACCCGCACCCACGTGGAAACCATGTTCGCCGGTGCCGATACGCTGCTGGACATGCAGGATGAGCACTTCGCGTTCTGAGGAGCCCGTTACCGGCCCTGGTCGCCACCGGGTGATCAGGGACCCTGCGGATTTCGGCCCAGGTGTCCCGTCGGGACGCAAGCCAGTCCGGCCCGCGCTCCGCAAGGACGCGGGCTTTTTTGTGGGTCAGCGCCGGGGGTCCGGGTCGCCCGTTGGGGTTGTTGCCGATGCGGTCCGCAGGTCCAGGGGATCCACCAGCCCCGCTGCGATGGCGATTCCGGTCACATCCGGTAGACGCTCGGCCCCAAGACGCTTCATCACCCGCGCCCGGTACAGGTCAATGGTTTTCACGCCCACATCCAGCATGGCCGCAATCTCCCGGCTGGTATAGCCCCGGGCCAGGGGCAGGAAAACATCCCGCTCGCGCCGGGTAAGGGCAGCGATGCGCTGCCCTGTCCGGTGATCGCCCCGCTGCTGTCGACGGGCCTGCCGGTGCCGGTCAAGGGCCTGTTGCACACTGTCCAGAAGCAATTGTTCGTTAAAGGGCTTTTCGATGAAGTCGAACGCGCCGGACTTGAAAGCCCTGACCACCACAGGCACATCCGCGTGACCGGACACGAAAATGATGGGCAGACTCGCGTTACGCTTCTGCAGCTCCTCCTGGACATTGAGTCCGCCAAGGCCCGGCATGCGGATGTCCAGCACCACACAGCCGGGCCTTTGCGGGTCGACAGTGTCGAGGAAATGGCGTCCGTCGGAGAAGGACCGGACGTTCAGGCCTATGGATTCCAGTAGCCATTGGGTGGACTCGAGCATGCCCGGATCATCATCCACCACATAGACGGTCTGGGTAGTATCAGTCATGTACAGGTATCTCCGTCGGGTCCGGACTGTGTGTGCTGGCGGCCGATGGCGGGAACCGGCAGATCAGGACGAGTCCCGGGTGCTCTGCAGGTACAGCGTCCAGAAAACCGCCGAAACCTTCTATGATCGATCGGCTCATGGACAGACCGAGACCCAGGCCCTGGGGTTTACTGGTATAAAAGGGCGTGAATATCTGGCGGAGGCTCTCCTCGTCCAGACCCGGGCCCTCATCAATGACCTCGATCAGCACTTCCTTTTCACGGTTGACGCGGGTGGCGATGGTGATCGCTGGTTGCCGGGTTTCGCGCCCAGAGGCTTCGACCTCTGCGGTGGCGTCAATCGCATTGCGTATCAGGTTGATCAGCACCTGTTCCAGCAGGACCGGGTCGGCTGTGATCACCGGATCCTCCCCCGACAGCTGTGCCTTGAGGGCAATCCGGTGCTTGTCGGCCTCCCACTGGCAGAGCCGGACGGCGGTTTCCACCACCGCATTGGCCCGCACCGGCCCCATACGTTTCTGGCCTTTGCGCAGGAAAGCCCGTAAACGCTTGATGACTTCCGATGCGCGGTTGGCATGGCGGGTGATGCGTTGCAGGCCCTCATCCACCCGCTCCAGCAATTCAGGCTTTTCATGAGCCTGCCTGAGGTAGCGCTGGCTTGCACTGGCAAAGTTGACGATGGTTGCCAGGGGCTGATTCATCTCATGGGCGATGCTCGAGGCCAGTTCGCCCATGGTGGCCAGGCGCGCGGTATGGGCAAGTTCATGGGCAAGGCGGCGATTGTTCTCTTCGGTTTCCACGCGCGCGGTGATGTCCCGGGAAACACTGACCACCTCGACCACCGCCCCGGTGTAAGTCTCACGGATCGCCCGGCTGGCAATTTCGAACCAGCGCCGGCCACCGTCCCGGTGGAGTATCTCCAGGGTCATGGTGGCGTAGCCCTTGTCCCTCAGCTGGGTCCGGGTTTCTTCAAGCTGGCCGGCGATTGATTTGCTCTGGAAAACCTCTTCCAGCCGCTTTCCCCGAAGCTCCTCCGGCCAGTAGCCCAGCAGTCGCCAGGAAGCCGGGGTGGCATCGATAAAACGGCCATCGGGGGCGTGGCGGGAGATCAGATCGGTGGTGTTTTCAGTGATCAGGCGGTACAGGCGGCTGGCCCGGGTGGCTTCATCCAGGCTGCGAACCTCTTCGGTGGCGTCCCGGCCCCTTGCGAGAACTCCGCCGGCGACCGCATCGGGAATAAAGGTCCAGAGCAGTATGCAGCCGGGTAACCGCGCCTCCACCCGGTCAATGGCCCTGTGCTGGTTCAGGCAGGCCTGGATGAGGGCCTGACGGTTCACCGGCAGGATCGCTTCGAGGTTGTCCTGCCCCATCGCCTGATAAATCTCCCGCGCCGCACGGTTGCTGGCAAGGACTTTGGCGTGGCTGTCGAGAATCAGGCCGGCCTCCGGATCAAAATCGGAGAGCGGACTTGGGGCGTTGTGACTGTCATCTGGCATGAATCGGTCTTTTTATAGTAAAAATACCATAATACGTATGGGTTATTACCATTATGGCTGGGTTTGTTTACCATTTGTGCTGATCGGATTATAGCGGTTTCAGGGAGCCCCCTGAACACTATAAGAACAACAGAGCCCGGAGGAACATCAAAATGGCCTCGATTTTCGACAAGGGCCTTGCGCCCGTTGACGCCAACTATTCGGTTCAGTCCCCCATCGATTTCATCGAACGCACCGCCAGTGTGTACCCGGACTATCCGGCGATTATCCATGGTGCCATCCGCTACAACTGGCAGCAGACCTACGACCGGTGCCGCCGGCTGGCTTCTGCCCTGGCGGGCCGTGGTATTAGCCGGGGCGATACAGTTGCCGTCATGCTGCCCAATATCCCGGCCATGGTGGAGTGCCATTTCGGCGTGCCCATGATCGGAGCCGTACTGAACACCCTTAACGTGCGCCTGGACGCTGAGGCCATCGCCTTCATGCTGGAGCACGGTGAAGCGAAAGTGCTGATAGCCGACCGTGAGTTCGGCGATGTGATCCGTGATGCCGTTGCCCGTCTGGATGTGGCTCCGCTGATTATTGACGTGGACGACCCCGAGTACGGTGAGGGCAGTCCGGTGAGTGACCTCGATTACGAGGCCTTCCTGCAGGAAGGGGACCCCCAATACTCCTGGCAACTGCCTGAGAACGAATGGGACGCCATCTCGCTGAACTACACCTCCGGCACCACCGGCAACCCCAAGGGGGTGGTCTACCACCACCGCGGAGCCTATCTGAACAGCCTCGGCAATCAGGCCGTATGGGCCATGGGCCAGCACCCGGTCTATCTGTGGACCCTGCCCATGTTCCACTGCAACGGCTGGTGTTTTCCGTGGACGGTCACTGCCATGGCGGGAACCCATGTCTGTCTGCGTCGGGTCGACCCGGAAAAGATCCTGCAGCTTATACGTGACCATCAGGTTACCCATATGTGCGGGGCACCGATTGTCCTCAATGCGCTGCTGAATGTGCCGGAAACCGCCAAGGCCGGCATCGACCACGAAGTGAAGTCCATGACTGCAGGCGCGGCGCCCCCGGCCCAGGTTATCGAGGCGATCGAGGCGATGGGCATCGCCGTTACCCATGTGTACGGTCTGACAGAGGTTTATGGCCCGGTCACCGTCTGCGCCTGGAAAGAACGCTGGAATGACCTGCCACTGGCGGAGCGGGCGGCTCTCAAGGCCCGCCAGGGTGTCCGGTATCATACCCTGGCCGGAACCATGGTGGGGGATCCCAACACCATGGAGCCAGTGCCCAGGGACGGAAAGACCATTGGCGAGATCTTCCTGCGTGGCAATACCGTTATGAAAGGCTACCTCAAGAACCCCAGGGCCACTGAGGAAGCCTTTCGTGGCGGCTGGTTCCACACCGGTGATCTGGCGGTATGGCACGAGGATGGCTACCTGGAAATCAAGGACCGTCTCAAGGACATCATCATCTCCGGTGGCGAGAACATTTCCACCATCGAGGTGGAGGATACCCTCTACCGCCACCCCTCCGTGCTCGAGGCCGCGGTTGTGGCCCGCCCGGATGAGAAGTGGGGAGAGACCCCCTGCGCCTTCGTTACCCTGAAGCCGGAAGCCGACAATGTCACCGAGGAGGACCTGATCAGCTTCTGCCGGGAGCGACTGGCCCGGTTCAAGGTTCCCAAAACCATTGTCTTTACCGATCTGCCGAAAACCTCGACCGGCAAGATCCAGAAGTTTGTCCTGCGCGATCAGGCAAAAGAGCTCGGTTAACCGGCGCTCCCTGACAACGGGCGCTTTGTGTGCCCCTCGCCACAAAAACAACATCATCAGGCACACAGACCCTGTGTGCCAGGAGGCTTTCTATGCA
>JBMCIH010000125.1:0-6411 GCA_048617055.1 Marinobacter sp.
CCCCGCGTATGTCCTCGATCTCACCCCGGGTGATGGGCTGGCGGTAGGCGATCAGCGCCAGGGTTTCCAGCAGGGCCCGGGAGTATCGCTGGGGCTTTTCCTCGAACAGGCGCCCCACCCAGGGGGCAAACGCCTGCCGTACCTGGAACCGGTAGCCACTGGCCACCTTGCGCAGCTCGAAGCCCCGGCCGGCGCAGGACTCTTCCAGCAACATCATGACATGCTCCATCACCTGCCGGGCCGGACGTTCGTGCTCCTCGAACAGCTCCCGCAGCTGATCCAGGCTCAGGGGCCGGCCCGCCGCCAGCAGGGCCGCTTCCACAATATTCTGCACGCGCTTGAGATTCTCTTCGTTCATGAGTTGCCGTCTCAGTTGCTGGTCCGCGCCCGTACATGGATGGCGCCGAGGGTTTCCGCCTGCACGATCTCGATCAGCTCCTCCTTCACCAGCTCCAGCATGGCGAGGAAGGTCACCACTACCCCCAGGCGCCCCTCTTCCCGGGTAAAGAGCGCCTCAAAGGGGAGAAACCGGTCTGCCGGCAACATCGCCAGGATCGAGGACATGCGCTCACGGGTGGATAGCCGTTCCCTTTGCACATGGTGGCTGGTAAACAGGTCAGCCCGCTGCAGGACCCCCTGCAGGGCCAGCAGCACCTCTCTGAGTTCCACCTGTGGATGGGTATCACCCCGGGCCAGTTCCGGCATTGCGGCGGAATTGGGGAAGGTGTCCCGCTCCATGCGGGGCAGGCTGTCCACATCCTCGGCGGCCTTCTTGAAGCGCTCGTACTGTTGCAGACGCCGGATCAGCTCGGCCCGCGGGTCGTCCTCCTCGTCCTCATCCACCTCCTGCCGGGGCAGCAGCATGCGGGACTTGATCTCGGCCAGGGTGGCGGCCATGACCAGGTATTCTGCCGCCAGTTCGAACCGCATGGCCTCTGCGGCGCTGATGTAGTCCATGTACTGACGGGTGATCTCGCTGACATCGATCTCCAGGATATTCATGTTCTGGCGACGGATCAGGTAGAGCAGCAGGTCCAGCGGCCCCTCGAAGGCCTCCAGGAATACCGCCAGAGCGTCGGGAGGGATGTACAGATCCCTGGGGATGTCCGCCAGCGGCCGGCCCTCCACCCGGGCTATGGGCGGCGGCGCCTCCTCCTGGCCAGGCAGGGCCGGGCTGTCCTGCCGGTCTCCGTGGCCTGAAACCGGCTCAGTCATACCTCACCCCAGGGCATCATCAACGGTAGACCACACCCATGGCCTCGCGCACATCCTCGAGGGTCTCACGGGCCGCATCCCGGGCCTGGTCGGCCCCTTCCTGGATGATGGCGTGGATCAGGTCCGGGCTGGACTCGTATTCCCGCGCCCGTTCATGCAACGGACGCTGTTCTTCCACGATGGCATCGATAACCGGTTTCTTGCAGTCCAGACAGCCGATGCCGGCGCTGCGGCAGCCCTGCTGCACCCATTCCCGGGTGGTCTCGTCGGAATAGATTTTGTGGAATTCCCATACCGGACATTTCTCCGGCTCGCCGGGATCCGTGCGGCGCACCCGCGCCGGGTCCGTCGGCATGGTGCGGACCTTCTTCTCCACCGCATCCGGCGACTCCCGCAGGCCGATGTCATTGCCATAGGATTTGGACATCTTCTGGCCGTCCAGCCCGGGCATCTTCGGCGCATCCGTCAGCAGCGGCTGGGGCTCTGGCAGCAGAACCTTGCCGCCGCCCTCGATGTAGCCATACAGGCGTTCCCGGTCTCCCAGGGAGATGTTCTGCTGTTCCCGCAACAGCGCGCGGGCGGTTTCCAGGGCCTCCAGGTCGCCTTCTTCCTGGTAGCGGCGCTTGAGGGAACGGTAGAGGCGCGCGTTCTTCTTGCCCATCTTGACGATGGCGGTTTCGGCCTGCTCCTCGAACCCCGGCTCTCGGCCGTACAGGTGGTTGAAACGCCGTGCGATCTCCCGGGTGATCTCGACGTGGGAGACCTGGTCGGCGCCAACCGGAACCTTGCCCGCCCGGTACAGCAGAATATCCGCACTCTGGAGCAGCGGATACCCTAAAAATCCGTAGGTTGCGAGATCTTTCTCACGCAGTTTCTCCTGCTGGTCCTTGTAGGTGGGAGCCCGTTCCAGCCAGCCCAGGGGCGTGATCATGGACAGCAGCATATGGAGTTCCGCATGCTCCGGCACCCAGGACTGGACAAACAGTGTGGAGGAACCCGGGTTGACACCGGCGGCCAGCCAGTCGATAAGCATGTCCCAGACATTCTCGCGGATGTGAGACGGGTCATCATAGCTGGTGGTCAGGGCGTGCCAGTCGGCCACGAAGAAAAAGCACTCGAATTCATGCTGGAGCTTCACCCAGTTCTTCAGCACTCCATGGTAGTGCCCCAGATGCAGCCGACCGGTGGGTCGCATACCGGACAGCACCCGTTGCTGGGAATCAACAGAACCCAAAGCATGAACTCCTTATACTCACGATGGACCGGTCATGATAAATCAGTCCGCCCATGGATGACAGAGATCCCGGCCCTTAAACGCAAAACCCCCGCACCGGTGACACCGGGCGGGGGTTGCAGCCTGCTGGCCTGCTGGCCTGGCGCTTTGCAGCTTACCAGCCAGTGACTTCCTTCAGGGCCTTGCCAATCTCGGCCAGGCTGCGCACGGTTTTCACACCGGCGTCCTGCAGTGCGGCGAACTTCTCGTCCGCGGTGCCCTTGCCACCGGAGATGATAGCACCGGCGTGGCCCATACGCTTGCCGGGAGGCGCAGTGACACCGGCGATGTAGGACACCACCGGCTTCGTCACGTTGTCCTTGATGAAGGCAGCAGCCTCTTCCTCGGCGGTACCACCGATCTCACCG
Organism: Marinobacter sp.; assembly: GCA_048617055.1. GTDB lineage: Bacteria > Pseudomonadota > Gammaproteobacteria > Pseudomonadales > Oleiphilaceae > Marinobacter. The sequence goes on from JBMCIH010000125.1 coordinate 2,857, forward strand.
ATCATCACGATGGCCTCGGTTTCCGGGTCTTCCTGCAGCAGCTTGAGGATATCAATGAAGCTGGAGCCGGGAATCGGGTCGCCGCCGATGCCCACACAGGTGGACTGGCCATAGCCGAAGTCAGTGGTCTGCTTGACCGCCTCGTAGGTCAGGGTGCCGGAGCGGGAAACGATGCCCACCTTGCCCTTCTTGTGGATGTGACCGGGCATGATGCCGATCTTGCACTCGTCCGGCGTGATCACGCCCGGACAGTTGGGGCCGATCATGCGGGCGCCGACCTTGTCCACATACTCCTTGGCGTAGAGCATGTCGATGGTGGGAATGCCTTCGGTGATGCAGACAATCAGCTGGATGCCGGCGTCGGCCGCCTCGATGATGGCGTCCTTGCAGAAGGGGGCCGGCACGTAGATCACAGTGGCCTCGGCACCGGTCTTCTCGACGGCATCACGCACGGTGTTGAACACCGGCAGCCCCAGGTGCTCGGTGCCGCCCTTGCCGGGGCTGACGCCGCCGACCAGTTTGGTGCCATACGCCAGCGCCTGCTCGGAGTGGAAGGTACCCTGGGCACCGGTAAAGCCCTGACAGATAACCTTGGTGTCTTTGTTGATCAGGATGCTCATTATTTACCCCCCGCGGCTTTCACGACCTGCTCTGCAGCATTGGACAGGCTGGTTGCGGCAATGATGTTGAGGCCGCTCTCTTCGAGGACCTTGGTACCCAGTTCAGCGTTGTTGCCTTCCAGGCGTACCACCACAGGAACCTTCACACCCACTTCCTTGACGGCGCCGATAATACCCTCGGCAATCATGTCACAGCGCACGATACCGCCGAAGATGTTGACCAGAACCGCCTGCACGTTATCGTCCGACAGGATGATCTTGAATGCCTCGGAAACCCGTTCCTTGGTGGCACCGCCGCCCACGTCCAGGAAGTTGGCGGGCTGGCCACCGGACAGTTTGATGATGTCCATGGTGCCCATGGCCAGGCCGGCGCCGTTCACCATGCAGCCGATGTTGCCGTCCAGGGCGACATAGTTGAGTTCCCACTTGGCCGCTTCGGCTTCGCGGGCGTCTTCCTGGGAGGGGTCGTGCATCTCCTGGATCTGCTTCTGGCGGTACAGGGCGTTGCCGTCCACGTTGATCTTGGCATCCAGGCAGTGCAGGTTGCCCTCACTGGTGACCACCAGCGGGTTCACTTCCAGCAGCGCCAGGTCCTTGTCTTCAAACAGCTTTGCCAGGCCGACGAAGATCTTGGCGAACTGGCCGATCTGCGGGCCCGTCAGGCCCAGCTTGAAGGCCAGCTCGCGGCCCTGGTAGGGCTGGGCACCGACCAGCGGGTCGATTTCGGCCTTGAGGATCTTCTCGGGAGTTTCCTCGGCAACCTTCTCGATTTCAACGCCTCCCTCGGTGGACGCCATGAAAACGATACGGCGGGTGGCACGGTCAACCACCGCGCCCAGGTACAGCTCCTGGTCGATATCCGTCAGGGACTCCACCAGAATCTTGCTGACCGGCTGGCCTTTCTCATCGGTCTGGAAGGTCACCAGGTTCTTGCCCAGCCACTGCTCGGCGAAAGCCTTGATCTGATCCTTGCTCTTTACCAGCTTGACGCCGCCGGCCTTGCCGCGGCCACCGGCGTGAACCTGGGCCTTTACCACCCAGCCGTCGCCGCCGATCTTGTCAGCCGCCGCAGCGGCCTCTTCCGGAGTATCACAGGCATAGCCCTTGGATACGGGCAGGCCGTATTCAGCGAACAGCTGCTTGGCCTGATATTCGTGCAAATTCATAGTCAAGTGTCCCGCTTCTTGATGGAGGATAACCACATACGGAAATGAACCCGCCGGAACCCATCGGAAACAGGCCGGCGTAACACGCCTGCAGCCTGACTCCGATGCGCTCCCTGATGCGAATTCGCTACGACACGCCGGGGATCACCTCAGCGTGCCTAAACACCGCGTACCGGCACGGCCTTTGTCGCCGCATTGGCAGGCGCCCTTGCCTGCCCCGCCGGCAGCGTCAGCGTTATTTCTTCTTGCGACGGTTGGCCTTGTGAATGGCGCCGCCATTGACGGCCAGGGCCGCCTCGTGCACGGACTCCGACAGGGTCGGATGCGCGAAGCAGGTCAGTGCCAGATCTTCGGCACTGGAGCCGAATTCCATGGCGATCACACCCTGGGCCACAATCTCCGACGCCTGGGGCCCCACCACGTGGAAACCCAGCACCCGGTCGGTTTTCTCGTCGGCGATGATCTTCACCATGCCGGCGGTGTTGTAGGCGGCCATGGCCCGGCCATTGGCCGCAAACGGGAAGGTACCGACCTTGACGGCCTCACCTTCGGATTTGAGCTGCTCTTCGCTTTTGCCCACCCAGGCCACCTCCGGCGAGGTGTAGATGACGTTGGGAATGGCGTCGTAGTTGACCTGGGGCTTGTGACCGGCAATGCGCTCGGCCACCATAATGCCCTCTTCCGACGCCTTGTGGGCCAGCATGGGACCACGAACCACGTCACCGATGGCCCAGACACCCGGCACTTCGGTCTTGCACTGGTCGTCAACATAGATGAAGCCACGCTCATCCAGGTTGACGCCGGCATCGGCCGCCAGCAGGTTTTCGGTATTGGGGCGCCGGCCAACGGCAACGATCAGCTTGTCGAACTTGAGCTGCTCCTTGTTCTTGCCGTCCTCGAAGTCCACGTAAACCAGCTTGCGCTTCACTTCGGCCTTGGTCATGCGGGTGCCCAGCTTGATGTCCAGGCCCTGCTTCCGGAAGTGCTTGAGGGCGTCCTTGGCCACCTGCTGGTCAACCGCGGGCAGGAAGGTGTCCAGCGCCTCCAGCACGGTAACCTCGGAGCCCAGGCGGGCCCACACGCTGCCCAGTTCCAGGCCGATAACGCCGGCACCGATCACGCCCAGGCGCTTGGGCACCTCGTCGAATTCCAGCGCGCCCTGGGAATCGACAATATAGTCGCCGTCAAAGGGCGCCGGAGGAATCTCGATGGGCCGCGAGCCGCTGGCCAGAATCACATTGTCGGCCTCGTAGGTGGTGCTCTTGCCGTCCTGGTCGGTAACCTCCACCTGCCGGTTGGCCAGCAGTTTGCCGTGGCCGTGAATGGCGGTGACGCCATTGGACTTGAACAGGCCAGCAATACCGCCGGTGAGCTGCTGGACGATGCCGGACTTGCGCTCCATCATCTTGCCGACGTTGATCTTCAGGTCGTTCAGCTCAATGCCCTGATCGGCATAGCCGTGCTGGGCTTCCTCGTATTTATGGGAAATCTCCAGCAGGGCCTTGGAGGGAATACAGCCCACGTTCAGACAGGTGCCGCCAAGCACCTGCTGCTTGCCATCTTCGGAAGTCCAGGACTCCACGCAGGCGGTTTTCAGGCCCAGCTGGGCGGCCTTGATGGCGGCCACATAGCCACCGGGGCCGGCGCCAATGACGATGACATCGTACTTGTCAGACATGTTCTATCCCGTTCTCTGTTGGAAACCCCGGCAACTGGTGCCGCCGGGGCTCCGCAATGGGTTGGATGGTTCAGACGTCCAGCAGGATGCG
>JBMCIH010000126.1:0-6408 GCA_048617055.1 Marinobacter sp.
CCGCGTACTTGGTCAGCTCGGCTGAACGGATATCCATGAAGATCATTCGGTCGTGGCTGCGGTTGAACGGGTAATAAACCTCGTGCAACAGTTCCATGGCCCGCTCGCTGTCAGTGCCAACGATAATACGGTCCGGTTTCATGAAGTCGTTGATGGCAGCGCCTTCCTTCAGGAATTCCGGATTGGAAACCACGTCGAATTCCAGCTCCAGACCGCGCTTGTCGAGTTGTGAGCGCACGGCATCCCTGACCTTGTCTCCGGTACCCACCGGCACCGTGGACTTGTCCACCACCACACGGTAGTCGTCCATGTGCTGGCCAATGGAGCGGGCCACCGCAATCACGTACTGCAGGTCAGCGGAGCCGTCCTCATCCGGCGGTGTGCCCACGGCAATGAACTGCAGCAGGCCATGGGCCACGGCTTCGGCGGTGTCTGTGGTGAACTTCAGCCGGCCCGCCTCGGCATTGTGGCGCACAATCGGTTCCAGGCCCGGCTCATAGATCGGGATCTGGCCATTCTTGAGTCGTTCGATCTTTCCCTGGTCCACGTCCATGCAAAGCACATCGTGGCCGGAATCCGCCAGGCAGGCGCCTGTGACCAGTCCGACATAGCCTGTGCCAAAAATGGTAATTTTCATTCGTACGTTCCCTGCTGTTGTTTCAAGTTAGAAATAACATTCAGAAGATACCGCAACATGTTGTTGTTATTATTTTTCGTCTTTTAAATGTTGCCACTTCCGTTCCCAGTCCAGAGCAGTCTGGACAATGGTGCCCAGGTCGTCATGGTCCGGTTTCCAGCCCAGCGTTTCGGTAATGCGTTGGTTGTCGGCCATCAACGCCGCCGGATCGCCGGCCCGCCGACCGGTTTCCTCCACCGGGAAGTCCACCCCCGAGCGGGCCTTGACCACATCAATAACCTCACGGACGCTGAACCCGCGCCCGTAGCCACAGTTCAGCACCTGCGATTCGCCACCAGTGGCCATGTAGTCCAGCGCCATCACATGGGCCCTGGCCAGGTCCTCCACGTGTATGTAGTCACGGATACAGGTGCCGTCTCGGGTGTCATAGTCGGTACCGAAAATGCTCATGCCCTCCCGGGCGCCGGTGACGCATTCACAGGCCACCTTGATCAGGTGGGTGGCCTCCGGGGTGGCCTGGCCCAGCAGCCCTTCGGGATTGGCGCCGGCCACGTTGAAATAACGCAGGATCACGTAGTTCAGAGTGGAGGCAGCAGCCAGATCCATGATCTTCCGCTCGCTCATCATCTTGGAGGCGCCGTAGGGGTTGATGGGCGCCAGCGGGAGATCCTCGGTCAGCACCGTCTGCTCCGGCATGCCGTAGACCGCGGCGGTGGAGGAAAAGACCATGTAGGGCACATGGTGACGGTCCACCGCCTTCAGCAGGTTCAGGGTATTGCGGGTATTGTTGCTGTAGTACTTGAGGGGGTTGGCCACCGACTCGGGCACCACGATATTGGCGGCGAAATGCAGCACGGCATCGAAGCGACGTCCGGTGAAGACGGATTCGATGGCCGCTTCATCGGCGAGATCCCCCACCACCAGTTCGCCCGCGGTCACTGCCCAGGCGTAGCCGGTGGACAGGTTATCGAATACCACAATGTCATGGCCCGCCTGCCCCAGCTGGCGCACCACATGACTTCCGATATAGCCGGCTCCGCCGGTCACCAGTACTTTCATGACGCTGTTCCGTTTCTTCCGTGAATTGCTCACGCTTCAGGTTGTTGACGTGCGTGACGCTTCTGCTCCCGGCGGGCGGCAAAGAAATCACTGAGCAGCTGCCCGCACTGATCGGCCAGCACCCCGGCGGATACCGATACCTGCCAGTTGAAATGGGGTTCGTCCAGTGTTGCCCGGACCGAGTGCACAGCGCCGCCCTTGGGTTCGCGGGCACCATAGACCAGTCGTGAAACGCGACTGTGTACACTGGCGCCCACACACATGGTACAGGGTTCGAGTGTTACGTAAAGCGTGGCACCGGACAAACGATAGTTGCCCTGCCGGGCCGCCGCGTCCCGCAGGGCGCGTATTTCCGCATGGGCCGTGGGATCACAGGCGGTAATGGGGGTATTGTAGCCAGCACCGATTTCGCGGCCATCCAGCACCACCACCGCCCCCACCGGCACCTCCCCCTGTGCGGCCGCATGCCTGGCCAGCGCCAGGGCACGGCCCATCCAGTACTCGTCGGTTGTGGCGTCCATATCCGGGGGCCGGCCTCACTCCCACTCAATGGTGGCGGGGGGCTTGGACGAAATGTCGTAGGTTACCCGGGACACCCCGGTAATCTCGTTGATAATCCGGTTGGAAACGGTCTCCAGCAGTTCATAGGGCAGCCGCGCCCAGCGCGCCGTCATGAAGTCGATGGTTTCCACCGCCCGCAGGGCGATCACGTATTCATAACGACGCTGGTCCCCAACCACTCCCACCGACTTCACTGGCAGGAACACCGCGAAGGCCTGGCTGGTCTTGTGGTACAGGTCCGCCCGGTGCAGCTCCTCGAGGAAGATGGCATCGGCGCGGCGGAGTATTTCGGCGTATTCCTTCTTCACCTCACCCAGGATGCGCACACCCAGGCCGGGGCCCGGGAACGGGTGGCGGTAGACCATGTCGTAGGGCAGCCCCAGTTCCAGACCGATGCGGCGCACCTCATCCTTGAACAGCTCCCGCAGGGGCTCCACCAGCTTCAGCTTCATGGTTTCCGGCAGCCCCCCCACATTATGGTGGGATTTTATGACATGGGCCTTACCGGTCTTGGAGGCGGCGGACTCGATTACATCCGGGTAGATGGTGCCCTGGGCCAGCCAGTTGACATCGGTGATAGCGGCGGCGTGCTCGTCAAATACCTCGATAAAGGTGTTGCCGATCACCTTGCGCTTCTGCTCCGGGTCACTGACGCCCTTGAGGCGCCCCAGGAACAGGTCCTCGGCATCGGCACGGATCACCTTTACCCCCATGTTGCGGGCAAACATGTCCATGACCTGTTCGCCTTCGTGCAGGCGCAGCAGGCCGTTGTCCACGAACACGCAGGTCAGCTGGTCACCGATGGCCCGGTGCAGCAGCGCGGCGGTGACCGACGAGTCCACGCCACCGGACAGGCCCAGCAGCACCTTTTCGCTGCCGACCTGCTCGCGAATCTGGCGTACCGCATCGTCGACGATGCGGGCCGGCGTCCACAGGGCCTCACAGTGACAGATGTCCTTCACGAAATGCTCGAGAATCCGCTGGCCCTGCAGGGTATGGGTCACTTCCGGGTGGAACTGCACGCCGTAAAGGCCCCGGCGGGTATCCTGCATGGCGGCAACCGGCGCGCTTTCGGTGGACGCCAGCAGCTCGAACCCCTCCGGCAGGGTCACCACCTTGTCACCGTGACTCATCCACACATCCAGCAGTGACTCGCCCCGCTCGGAAAGGTGATCCTTGATGTCTTTCAGCAGCGGCCCCTCGGCCCGCACCTTGACCTGGGCGTAGCCGAACTCCCGCTTCTCGGAGCTGGCCACCCGGCCACCGAGCTGCTCGGCCATGGTCTGCATGCCGTAGCAGATACCCAGAATCGGCACCCCGCGCTCGAACAGGCCGTCGGGCGCGCGCGGACCACCGAGTTTGGTCACCGACTCCGGACCACCGGCCAGCACAATGCCCCGGGGGCGGAACTCATCGATTTCCTCCAGCGTCAGATCGAACGGCTTGATCTCGCAGTAAACACCGATTTCGCGGACCCGGCGGGCAATCAGCTGGGTGTACTGAGACCCGAAATCGAGAATCAGGATGCGGTGGTCGTGGATGTTCTGGGACATGGATTCCTCAATGTGATAGGGAAACGGCCCCGCCGCGGGGCCGTGAACCGGATTGCCTTAGCCAACGCGGTAGTTCGGGGCTTCCTTGGTGATGGTCACGTCGTGGACGTGGCTTTCCCGCATGCCCGCGTTGGTGATTCTGACGAACTGGGGAAGGGTTCGCATGGTTTCCATATCGGCGCTGCCGGTGTAGCCCATGGAGGCCCTCAACCCGCCCATCAGCTGGTGCACGATGTTGCGCATGGGCCCCTTGCAGGCCACCCGGCCCTCGATGCCTTCCGGCACCAGCTTGTCGACACCCTCGCTGGCGTCCTGGAAATAGCGGTCACTGGAGCCCTGCCCCATGGCACCCAGCGAACCCATGCCACGGTAGGCCTTGTAGCTGCGACCCTGGTAGAGCTCGACCTCGCCCGGGGACTCATCGGTACCCGCCAGCAGGCCGCCCACCATCACACTGTAGGCACCGGCGGCGATAGCCTTGGCAATATCACCGGAGAACCGGATGCCACCGTCGGCAATCAGCGGCACGCCACGGTCTTTCAGCGCGGCGGCCACATTGGACACGGCAGTGATCTGGGGCACGCCAATGCCAGCCACAATACGGGTGGTGCAGATGGAACCAGGGCCGATACCCACCTTGACCGCATCGGCGCCCGCATCCGCCAGGGCAATCGCGGCCTCGGCGGTGGCGATATTGCCGCCGACCACTTCCACCTGCGGGTAGTTCTGCTTGGTCCAGCGGACCCGCTCGATAACACCGGCCGAGTGACCATGGGCGGTATCCACCACGATAACGTCCACACCGGCTTCCACCAGAGCGGCAATCCGCGCCTCGGTATCGCCGCCGGTACCCACCGCGGCACCCACCCGCAGCCGGCCCTGGTCATCCTTGCAGGCAAGCGGGTAGTCCTTGGCCTTCTGGATATCCTTGACGGTGATCAGACCCCGCAACTCGAATTCCTCATTGACCACCAGCACCTTCTCGATGCGGTGGCGGTGCAGCAGTTCCTTGACCTCTTCCAGATCAGCGCCTTCGCGCACAGTGACCAGCTTGTCCTTGGGGGTCATGATATCCGCCACACGGGTATCCATGCGGCTTTCGAAACGGATATCACGGCCGGTCACTATGCCTACCAGGTCCTTGCCATCCACCACCGGCAGGCCGGAAATATTGTGGGCCATGGTGATCCCCACAAGTTCCCGCACAGTGGTTGCCGGGCTTACGGTAATCGGATCCTTGACCACGCCGCTCTCGAACTTCTTGACCTTGCGTACGGCTGCGGCCTGCTGGTCGACGGTCATGTTTTTATGCATGATGCCGATACCGCCTTCCTGGGCCATGGCAATGGCCAGTTCGGACTCGGTAACGGTATCCATGGCGGCAGAAACAAGCGGAATGTTGAGGGTTATGCCTTTGGTGAGCCGGGTTCTCAGGTCCACGTGCTTGGGCAGCACTTCGGAGTAACCCGGCATCAGGAGAACGTCATCGAACGTGAGGGCTTCTTCGGCTATTCGCAACATTGGGACCCGCCTTACTGGACATATCGTGTGGAGGCCCGGCACCGCGGTCGCAGCACGCAACGGAACCGGTCACCTTAATCGGACTATTATAAGGGCCGGGGGCCATACAGTAAACCGGCCCGACCCCGCAGCCAGGGCGCATCTTGCTGAAATTCCGCCGTTTTTGCCCCAACCGTTAGCGGAAAATCCGTATGGCCCCGGAGAAGGTTCTGATAACATGACAGTTTTCCGTGAACACAGCCACTGAACGAGAGCCTCATGCATTCAGACGAGTCCCCCACCCTGCGGCCCAGGGCGCTGACGGTTTCCGAGCTTGCCCGCCAGGTACGCCATCTGCTGGAGAGCAGCTTCATGCAGGTGTGGGTGGAGGGCGAGCTGTCCAGCCTGTCCCGGCCGTCATCGGGGCACTGGTATTTCTCCCTCAAGGACCAGCGGGCGCAGGTACGCTGCGCCATGTTCCGGGGCTTTAACCAGCGCGTCCGCCCGCTGCCAAAGGAAGGCGACCAGGTGCGGATACGGGGCAGGGTCAGCCTCTATGAAAGCCGGGGCGACTTCCAGATCATTGTCGAGCACATGGAACCGGCTGGTCTGGGAGCCCTGCAGCAGGCCTTCGACGCCCTCAAGGCCCGGCTGCAGGCCGAGGGATTGTTTGCACCGGAGCGCAAGAAGCCGCTGCCTGCCATGCCCCGGCATATCGGGGTGGTCACCTCCCCCACCGGGGCCGCCATCCACGACATACTGATAGTACTCGGCCGGCGCTGCCCGGGCATCCCCGTCACCCTCTATCCCACCCCGGTTCAGGGCCAGACTGCCACCGCCAGCATTGTCGCCGCCATCCAGCGCGCGGTACGCCACGGTCAGGCGGATGTGCTGATCATCGGCCGCGGCGGCGGTTCCCTGGAAGACCTCTGGTGCTTCAACGAAGAAGCAGTGGCCCGCGCCATTGCCGCCTGCCCGATTCCCACCGTCAGTGCCGTCGGCCATGAGGTGGACGTCACCATTGCGGATTTTGTCGCCGACCTGCGGGCCCCGACACCCTCGGCGGCCGCCGAAAAGATCTCCCCGGACCAGCCCGCC
>JBMCIH010000127.1:0-6364 GCA_048617055.1 Marinobacter sp.
CGCCGGCGGTGTCCGGGAACCACTGGCGATCCTCCTCCGTCGGTGCCTCGCAGATGCGCTTGAGGTCGCTGAAGATGGCAAACCCCAGCGCATAGGGGTTGATACCGCTGTACCAGGGGCTGTCGAAGTCGGGCTGGTTGACCACCGCGGTGTGGGACTGCAGGAACTCCAGGATCAGCCCCTCGTCCACCAGGCCCTCCTCATAGAGCCGGTTCATCAGGGTGTAGTGCCAGAAGGTGGCCCAGCCCTCGTTCATCACCTGGGTCTGGCGCTGGGGATAGAAGTACTGCGCCAGCTTGCGCACGATGCGCACCACCTCGCGCTGCCAGGGCGCCAGCAGCGGCGCGTTCTTCTCGATGAAGTAGAGCAGGTTCTCCTGGGGCTCCGGGGGGTAGCGCCCTCCAGCATGCAGGCCCAGCGGATCCTCCGCGTCCTGCTCGTCGCCCAGCGCCTCCGGCGAGGGACGCCCGGGGATGGTGCGCCACAGGGTGTTGACCTGGGCCTGGAGGTGGGCCTCGCGCTCCTTCTGGCGGCGAGCCTCCTCGGCGGCGGAGATCGGCGAGGGGCGCTTGTAGCGGTCGACCCCGTAGTTCTGCAGGGCGTGGCAGGCGTCGAGCAGCTGCTCCACGGCGGCGACGCCGTGGCGCTCCTCGCACTCGGCGATATACTTCCGGGCGAACACCAGGTAGTCGATGATCGAGCTGGCGTCCGTCCAGGTGCGGAACAGGTAGTTGCCCTTGAAGAAGGAGTTGTGGCCGTAGCAGGCGTGGGCGATGACCAGGGCCTGCATGGGCAGGGTGTTCTCCTCCATGAGGTAGGCAATGCAGGGGTTGGAGTTGATGACGATCTCGTAGGCAAGCCCCATCTGCCCCCGCTGATACCCCTTGGAGGTGTTGAGAAACTGCTTGCCGAAGGACCAGTGGTGGTAGCCCACGGGCATGCCCACGGAGCTGTAGGCGTCCATCATCTGTTCGGCACTGATCACCTCGATCTGGTTGGGGTAGGTGTCCAGGCCGAACTCCTCGGCGCACTTCGCGATCTCGTCGTCGTATTTCTGGATCAGGTCGAAGGTCCATTCGGAACCGGTGGAAATGGGCGTCCGTTTCCTGGGCTCGGTATCGGAAACTGGGGGACGGTCGATGATGTCGGTCATGCGGCTTTCCTCTCAAACAGCTGGCGGAAGACCGGGTAGATCTCCCCCGGGTCGGCGATCTGCTGCATGGCAAAACTCTGGGGGAAGCGTTCCATGATCTTTTCGTACTCGTACCACAGCATCTGGTGGTCCTGGGGGGTGATTTCCACATAGGCGTAGTACTGCACCAGGGGAATCAGCCGCTCCGCCAGGATCTTGCCGCAGATGGGGGAGTCATCGTTCCAGTTGTCGCCGTCGGACGCCTGGGCGGCGTAGATATTCCACTCATCCGGCGAGTAGCGGGACTCGATGATCTTGTGCATCAGCTTGAGGGCGCTGGAGACAATGGTGCCCCCGGTCTCCCGGCTGTAGAAAAACTCCTCCTCATCCACTTCCTTGGCGCTGGTGTGGTGACGGATGAAGACCACGTCGATCTTCTTGTAGTTTTTCCTCAGGAACAGGTACAGCAGGATGAAGAAGCGCTTGGCGATGTCCTTGTGGGTCTGGGTCATGGACCCGGATACGTCCATCAGGCAGAACATCACCGCGCTGGTGGCCGGCCTGGGCTTCTTGATGTGCTGGCGGTAGCGCAGGTCGATCTCGTCAATAAAGGGGATGCGACGCACATTGGCCTTGAGCCGGGCGATCTCCGATTCCAGGGCTTCGATCTGGTCGGCGTGGCTGAAGGCCGGGTCCAGGTCCTCCGGCGCGCTCTTCAGGGCGGCCAGCTGTTCTTCCAGCTCCCGGATCTTCTTGCGGCGGGCGCCACTGAGCCCCAGACGCCGGGCGTGGGCACCCCGCAGGGAGCGCACCACATCCAGTTTGGCCGGCACGCCCTGGGTGGTGAAGCCGGAGCGGTGCCAGCTGAAGGCCTCGGTATCCTTGAGTTTCTTGCGGGCCAGGTTGGGCAGCTCCAGGTCATCAAACAGGAAGTCGAGGAACTCGTCCTGGGTGATCTGGAAGGCGAACTCGTCCATGCCCTCGCCATCGGGGCTGGCCTGGCCGGAACCGGAGCCGCCGCCACCGCCGCCCTCGGGCTTGGGAATCTCGTCTCCGGCCACGAACTCCTGGTTGCCCGGATGGACCACTTCCTGTTTGCCGCCCCGGCCATGTTGAAACGTGGGTTCATGAATGTCGCGGGAGGGAATGCTGACGCTCTCCCCCCGCTCGATATCGGTGATCGAGCGCTTCTGCACTGCGTCCGCCACCGCCTTCTTGATGTGCTGGCGGTAACGGCGGAGGAACCGCTCCCGGTTCACTGCGCTCTTGTTCTTGCCGTTCAGTCGGCGGTCGACTATGTGGGTCGTGCCCATAAAGCTACTCCAGTCAGGGTCAGAAACGGATCAGTGCGACTTTCTGACTCGGAGGTACCATTCGGCCAGCAGCCGGACCTGTTTCTCGGTGTAGCCACGGTCCACCATCCGCTCCACGAACTGCTTGTGTTTCTTCTGGTCTTCCTGGCTGGCCTTCGGATTGAAGGAAATCACCGGCAGCAGATCCTCCGTGTTGGAGAACATCTTCTTCTCGATCACGCTGCGCAGCTTTTCATAGCTGAGCCAGGACGGATTCTCCCCCTGGTTGTTGGCCCGGGCCCGCAGCACGAAGTTGACCACCTCGTTGCGGAAGTCCTTGGGGTTGCTGATGCCGGCAGGCTTCTCGATTTTCTCCAGCTCGTCGTTGATGGCCGGGCGGTCGAGAATCTCGCCGGTTTCCGGGTCCCGGAACTCCTGGTCCTGTATCCACAGGTCGGCGTAGGTGACATAGCGGTCGAACAGGTTCTGGCCGTACTCGCTGTAGCTTTCCAGGTAGGCGGTCTGGATTTCCTTGCCGATGAATTCCACGTAGTGGGGTGCCAGGAATTCCTTGATATACCGCAGGTAACGTTCCTGGAGTTCCGCCGGGAACTGCTCCTGTTCGATCTGCTTTTCCAGCACGTACAGCAGGTGCACCGGGTTGGCGGCCACCTCGGTGGTGTCAAAGTTGAACACCTTGGAGAGGATCTTGAAGGCGAAACGGGTCGACAGGCCGTCCATACCCTCGTTGACGCCGGCGGCGTCCCGGTACTCCTGGATCGACTTGGCCTTGGGGTCGGTGTCCTTGATGTTCTGGCCGTCATACACCCGCATCTTCGAGAAGATGCTGGAGTTTTCCGGCTCCTTGATCCGCGACAGCACCGAGAACTGGGCCAGCATGTCCAGAGTGTCCGGCGCGCATGGGGCGCCTGCCAGGGAACTGTTCTTGAGCAGTTTCTTGTAGATCTCGATTTCTTCCGTTACCCGCACGCAGTAGGGCACCTTGACGATATAGACCCGGTCAAGGAACGCCTCGTTGTGCTTGTTGTTGCGGAAGGTCTGCCACTCCGACTCGTTGGAGTGGGCCAGGATAATGCCGTCGAAGGGCACCGAGCCCATCCCCTCGGTGGTGTTGTAGTTGCCCTCCTGGGTGGCGGTGAGCAGCGGGTGCAGCACCTTGATGGGGGCCTTGAACATCTCCACAAACTCCATCAGCCCCTGGTTGGCCTTGCACAGGCCGCCGCTGAAACTGTAAGCGTCCGGATCATCCTGGGAGAAGTCTTCCAGCATGCGGATATTGACCTTGCCCACCAGGGCGGAGATGTCCTGGTTGTTGTCGTCGCCGGGCTCAGTCTTGGAAACCGCCACCTGGTCCAGTACCGACGGGTACTTCTTGACCACCCGGAACTGGCTGATATCGCCGCCATACTCGTGCAGGCGCTTGACCGCCCAGGGGGACATGATGGGCTTCAGGTAGCGCTGGGGGATGCCGTATTCCTCTTCGAGGATCTGGCCATCCTCCAGCGGGTCGAACAGCCCCAGGGGCGACTCGTTCACCGGTGAGCCCTTGATGGCGTAGAAGGGCACCTTCTGCATCAGGAACTTGAGCTTCTCCGCGAGGGAGGACTTGCCGCCCCCCACCGGACCCAGCAGGTACAGGATCTGCTTTTTCTCTTCCAGGCCCTGGGCGGCGTGACGGAAGAAGGACACGATGTTCTCCACCGCCTCTTCCATGCCGTAGAACTCGGCAAATTCCGGGTACCGCTTGATCACCTTGTTGGAGAATATGCGCGACAGGCGCGGGTCCCTGGATGTGTCGACAAATTCGGGTTCCCCTATGGCCAGCAGCATGCGCTCGGCGGCAGTGGCATAGGCGGATGGATTCTGTTTGCAGATCTCCAGATATTCCTCCAGGGAGTATTCTTCTTCCTGGGTTTGTTCATACCTGTCTTTGAAGTGCTGCAATATGCTCATGGGTGACCCTCGCTTGCTAATGAATCAGCTCAACTACACGCAAATTTCCCCGTTGTTGGTCGCCGTGGGCGGACGTTTCTGGTTATGGGTGAATGGAAGTGGACTATCGCTGCCTGCCGGATGGTGCACCGGGGGATGATTCCGGTTCCGGCGGGCCCTGTTCCGGGCCCTTTCAATCTCATCTTAGTCGACGTTTACGGCTTTGACAGAACAAAATGTAGTGGGTTCGTCATAGCATCATAAATCTTGTGAGGGAGTGTGCAGAACTGTTGCAAAAAGCGACGAATGGGCGGGGGAAGGGGGTGCGGCGGTGCATGGCACCGCCGCAATGGCCTGTCAGCCGGGGCCTGGCCGTCCGAGATCATTGGCCTCATAGTCGCAGACACCCTGGGGGAAAATCTCCTTCAGCCGGTCGATTTCCGGGCCGGTAAAGCCGGCATTGCCGTAGGTGCCGTCATCCAGGGCGACATCCACCGGCTTCAGGCTGCATTTGAAGATGCTGCCCTCGATGGGGCCGCCGGCCTCGATACGTGAGGTGGTGTAGGTCTGGAACTCCTGGGTGCAGGCACCCTCGGCGCCATTGTCGAGGATCCCGTTCCAGACACCCTCTCCCGCTTCGATCAGTGAACCATCGGTGTTGAAGCAGGCATCCACCGCTTCTGCAGGCCGGTTTGCGGCAATGCTTCTGTCCGGGTTCCGCTGAATGTTGGTGATCCAGTCATGCAGTACTTCCAGGGCCATCCAGGTCTGGTTGTACTCCTCCCTCGGCTCCGGCTCTGTGGGGTCGGACAGGTCGGTGGGACGGGCGTCGGTAAACCAGATGACCTGATTGCCCGCGTCGCCCATGCGGTTGATGATGCGCTGGCGGGCGGAGAACGACTGGTGGCTGTTGTGCATGTCCAGCACTTCCTCCAGGTAGTGACGCCAGTCAATGACCGGCATATTCAGCTCCCCGTCGAACACCAGTCCGGAGGAGTAGGCGGCACTGATGGCTTCGATATCCGCCTCGGTGCGCGGAGCCGGGGTGGTGCCGTCCGGGGTGAGCATCATGTTGCGGCGGCTCCAGGGGTCAAAATTGGCCGGTGAAAAGTCACCGAGGAACGGAAAGCCCTCCTGCACCATGTCATTGGGGTGTTTCCAGCCCCCGATAAAGGCATTGAGGTGAAGAAATTCACCGGTGGTGATATTGCCTTCCACCAGGGCATTGAGCCCGTATTGCACGCCAACGTTGTCGTAGACGGTGCGGGGGTTGCCGTTCTCATCCAGCCCGTAGATGTTGCGGGCGTCGTCGTAGTGGGTCCACTGCACATCGTCCATCACGCCGGGGGGCTGCATCAGTTGCTGGTTGCGGGCCTGGCCGTAGTTGGGGTTCAGCACCAGAGCGGTCAGGCCCCGCCATGCGGGAATACACTCGGTCATGCCCGGGGCGGTGCCGTAACCCAGGGCCCGCTTGGCGTCCGCAAAAGGGTCCGGGTAGTTGTCGGTGGCGTTCAGGCCCACCAGCCAGCTACGGTTACCGGTGGTCCACCATTTAGGGTTGCCGCCATCGGTGACGTCCATGTAGTGCTCCAGCAGCTCACAGTCACCGATGTGAATCACCTGGGTGATCATGTCCGGGTAGGAGTACTGGGGCACGCCGCCATCCAACAGGTCCGGGTGGTTCTGGGAGTAGACGTATTGCTGGATGCCGCCGCCGGAGCCGCCAATGGCCACGGTATAGTCCGGTACTCCGAAGCGCTTGATGAAGTGTTCCTTCACCATCAGGGCGGTTTCGCCCCCCACCTGCAGGTTGTAATGGCTGCTGGTGCGGGTGCCGGTGGAGTAGATGACCCCGTAGCCCTTCTTCAGCACTTCCGGCTCCAGGGAACGGCCGCTGATACGGCCCTGGCTGTGGCCGATGGCAACGCCACCCTCAAAATGGAATAGCAGGCGCCCGTTCCAGTTATCGGTTGACGCTTCCCAGGGG
>JBMCIH010000128.1:0-6362 GCA_048617055.1 Marinobacter sp.
GCGTGCCACCGGGGCAACCGTCACCCTGCTGTTCAGCGCCAGGGACGAGCAGCACAACAATGCGGTGGTGTTGCGCCAGTACCTGAACATGCTTGAGTAGTGCCCGGGTCAGGCCGTGATCATGCCGGCCACCAGACGGCCGGCCAGGGCTATGAGTAACACGCCGAAGAACCGCTCAAGCCAGACCACATTGCGCTTCAGGGTGGCCAGCAACCGGGGGTTGGAGAACAGCCAGGCCACGATCAGGTACCAGCCCATGTCGATCACCATGGCGGTGGCGGCGTAGCCAAACTTTGCCAGCAGCGTCGTCTGGGGCCCTACCACCTGACTGAACAGGGCGATGAAGAACACCGCCACCTTGGGGTTGAGAAATGCCAGCATGAAGCCGTCACGGGCGGCACTGGCGGTGGTGGGTACCGCCGGCAGGTCGCCGGTGGCACTGCGCCTGGCTGTGATTCCCTTCAGTCCCAGCCATAACAGGTAGGCCGCACCGGCCCACTGCAGCATGGAGAACAGCGCCGGCGAGGCCGTGATGACCGCGGCCAGGCCGATAATGCTCAGAAACGCATAGAGGCCGATACCAACACCGTGGCTGATGGCCGCGACCATGCCGTTGCGGCGGCCGCCGGCCAGGGTCTGCCTGAGTACCAGGGCCAGGGATGGGCCGGGTGACATGGCCCCCAGGGCGCAGATGGTGATCACGGTCAGCCAGGTGGCGAATGTCATCACACCCGGCTCCGGGCCGCTACAGTTCTGCGGGCGCCGAACAGCGTCAGCAATACCGCCACACCAAGCCCCCAGAACCCGTTCAGCATAAGCCCGCCAACCCAGGCCTGAGCGGACACCTCAAGGCCCTTGAGCGGGAACACCACCAGCATGGCGACGACGGTCGGGCCGACAGCGCCGAGCACCACCATCAGGGCCCAGAACCACACGGAGGACAGTTGTCCCACCAGCGCCCAGAGAACCAGGCCCCAGAGACCGCCAAAAAACGCCAGCGACACCACCGCCGGTACCCCGAGCGGAGGCACCGGTGCCAGGTTGAAGGGCTCCGCCGGCGACATACCCGCCAGGTAAAGCAGGGCAAGCAGCCCCTGATGAAACACCAGGGTGGCTAGAAAACCGCTGATAAAGGCCTTGATCCAGGGCATGTGACGCTCCGTCCCTTGGGTTTGATACTTTTTGGCTGCCGGGCTACAGCCGGCGCAGGCAGTTGATGGCGGCCTCAGCGCCCATGGCCTGGGCCAGGCTGAGGGCGGTATGGCCATCCGCATCGGTCAGGTCCGGGTCGGCTCCGGCGGCCAGCAGGCGCTCGATCATCTCGGTACGATTGAACATGGCTGCGTACATCAGCGGCGTCTTGGCGCCTTCCGGCCGGCTGTCGGGACCGGCGCCGTGTGCCAGTAACAGGTTAACGGTGTCCATATCGCCCTTGTAGACCACGCCGGCCAGGGGCGTCTGCAGGCGGTCGTTGGCCAGGTCGGGGTCGGCGCCTTTCTCGAGCAGCAGGCGTGCGGTACCGGTATGGCCGTTGTAGGCGGCCAGCATCAGCAGGCTGTCGCCACTGCTGGTGCGGATGTCCACCGGAACCCCGGCGTCCAGCAGTGGTGCCAGCATGCCGGCGCCGCCGTTCCTGGCCAGGTCGAAGATGCCCTGGGCGAAGGCGATGGCGTCCTCGTCCAGTTCACTGGCCGGTTTCTGGGGCCGGGTCGGTTTGTCCTTGCTCATGGTCTGCTCCGGAGTTGTGCGCTTCAGCCGTCTTCGGGTTCCATCTTACGGTCATCCCTGTATGATCGGCCACCCCTGGGTTTTTCGAAACGGCAATCTGTTCATGTCGGACCTGCACCTGTACCAGTATCTGTTGATCGCCCTGATCTTTGTCTGGAGCGGCTTTGTCCGCTCGGGGCTGGGGTTTGGCGGTGCGGTACTGTCGCTGCCGTTCCTGTTGCTGATTCACGACCGGCCGCTGGTATTCCTGCCCATCATTGCCGTGCACCTGCTGGTATTCTCGTCCCTCACCATCTGGATGAACAACCGCCGTACCGGCGCCGAGAAGCAGGCGGGGGAACACCGGGAAAGCACGGTGGACTGGCATTACCTGTGGTACCTGCTGGCGGTGATGATCATCCCCAAGCTGATCGGCGTGTTTGGCCTCATCACCCTGCCTTCGGAGGTGCTCAGCGGGATCATCTTCGTGATCGTGGCGGTCTACTCGCTGTCTTACATATTCAACCGGCCGTTTCGCAGCGGCAGCCGTGCCGTGGATATGGTGTTCCTGATGGTGGGCGGCTACATCAGTGGCACCTCGCTGATCGGCGCACCATTGATTATCGCGGTAGCGGCCCAGCAGCTGCCGAAGGAAAAGCTGCGGGACACCCTGTTCGCCCTCTGGTTCATCCTGGTGTTTATCAAGCTGGGGGCTTTTATCTGGGCCGGGGTGGACCTGCAGCTGATCCACCACCTGTGGCTTCTGCCCTGTGCCGCCATTGGCCATGTCATCGGCCTGCGGGTGCACCAGCGTATGCTGCGGGCTGAGACCCCGGTTTTCTTCCGGGTGCTGGGTGTGGTGCTGCTGACCGTGTCCCTGGCGGGTCTGGTGCAGGCTTTGGTGTAGTAGTCCCCTGACACAGGTTCGTCGTATATCAGAGCCCGGTCAGAGAACCAGGGTAAGGCGCGACCCGCCAAACAGGGTTGCTCCCTTTTTCAGGGAAGAGTAACTCCCGCAGCCCCGGCTGCATTCAGCCTGCCGGGCCCCTCAGAACAACCCCATCTGCTCACCGCCGGGCCGGCGAAACAGGTCGGTGCGCAGGGCAGGCGAGGGTGTCCGGTTCAGCCCCACGGCCCGGGCCTGGCGGTTGAACCGCTGGCGGATCAGGTCGGCGTAGGGGCCGGTGCCGGTCATGCGCTTGCCGAATTCACTCTGGTAGCTCTTGCCCTCCCGCAGGTCCCGCATGCGGTTCATTACATGCTCCGCCCGCTGGGGCAGGTGGCGTTGCAGCCAGTCCTGGAACAGCTCGTCCAGTTCAAGCGGCAGTCTCAGCATGACCCAGCTGGCCCGGGTGGCGCCGGCCCCGGCCGCGGCCTCCAGGATATGTTCCAGCTCATGGTCGTTCACGAAGGGAATGACCGGCCCCATGATGATGCCGGTGGGCACACCGGCTCCTGACAGTTCCCGCAACACCTTAAGGCGTGTCGCCGGGGCGGCGGTGCGGGGCTCCATGATGCGCTTGAGCTGGTTGTCCAGCGTGGTCAGGCTGACACTTACCGAGCACAGGCCGTCGGCGGCCAGCTCCGAGAGCAGGTCCAGGTCCCGCAGCACCAGGCCGCCCTTGGTGATAATGGTGACCGGGTGGCGGTACTCCCACAGCACTTCCAGCAGCTGTCGGGTGATGCGCCGCTCTCGCTCCACCGGCTGGTAGGCGTCGGTGTTCATGCCCAGGGCGATCGGCGCCGGCCGGTAGCCGGGTTTGTCCAGTTCCCGCCGCAGCTGGTCGGCGGCGTTGGGCTTGGCGATCAGCCGGGTTTCGAAATCGAGCCCCGGCGACATGTCCCAGTAGGCGTGGGTCGGCCGCGCAAAGCAATAGATGCAGGCGTGCTCGCAACCCCGGTAGGGGTTGATAGACCGGTCGAAGGGGACATCCGGCGACTGGTTGCGGCTGATGATGGTGCGCACCCGTTCATCCACCACTTCGGTGGCGATGGAATCAGGGTAAAGGTCGTCTTCGGGGTTATGGTACCAGCCGTCGTCCACATCCCGGTCGGTGGCGATGGGCTGGAAACGGTTGTGGGGATTCAGGCCTGTGCCACGGGTTTTCATGGGTGATCACCAATACTGTCTATTCATACAGCATTGGTGATGTTACTCCCTATGAATCCTTTGGACAACCACTGTCCTGCTACCCTTTTCTCTGCTGCTGTTTCAGGAACAGCACAATGGCCGGTGGCAGGTGGGCGATACCGACGGCCATCAGGAAGGCGGCCACGGCACCCCCTTCCTCAACGTCCATATAGACACCCGCCACCGACCAGCCGAAGGCCACCGCCACCAGTGCGACCAGGCCGTGGCCCAGCCAGCGTCGTGGTGAGGCGGGTACCTGCCGGGCGAGTTGCCAGTGAGCGTAGCCGGTGACGGCAATGGCCACCAGTAGCATGAGCAATGTAAAAACCAGACGCATGGGCTTCTCCGGGGGGCGCTTATCGCCTAAGCTGACGGCTTTGCGTATCCTTCTCAGAACAATGAAGCCGTCCATGCCCCGGTTCAAGTCCTGGCCGTGAAACCGGCACCGGTCTGGCCGTGGCCCGGCAGGAAGTACAGGAACCAACGATGTCAGAAACCAACGTAGTAGCGGGCCTGTCCCTGGACCGTCTGGAAAACATTGCCCGCCATCTGGACGAGCGCTATATCCGCAGCGGTCGCTTTCCCGGTTCCGTCACCCTGGTAGCCCGTCGCGGAGAGGTGGCCTGGGTCAGGGCCCAGGGCCTGATGGATGTGGAGCGCAACAAGCCGGCCCGGCGGGATACGCTC
The DNA here is from genome assembly GCA_048617055.1 of Marinobacter sp. Classification (GTDB taxonomy): domain Bacteria; phylum Pseudomonadota; class Gammaproteobacteria; order Pseudomonadales; family Oleiphilaceae; genus Marinobacter. Next base: position 4,526 of record JBMCIH010000128.1, read on the forward strand.
TTCCGTATCTACTCCATGACCAAGCCGATGACCTCCATCGCCATGATGCAGCTGTACGAGCAGGGCCGCTTCCTGCTGGATGACCCGGTGCACAGGTACATCCCGTCCTGGAAAAACCTGCGGGTCTACGACAGTGGCGTGTACCCTCATTTTCTCACCCGTGCCGCGGCCACCACCATGACCATCCGCGACCTGTTCACCCACATGTCCGGTCTGACCTATGGCTTCCTGTACCGCAGCAACGTGGATGCAGCCTACCGTACCCTGAAACTGGACGGGGGGGCGGAACTGACCCTGGACAAACTGGTGGAACAACTGGCGGACCTGCCCCTGGAGTTCGACCCTGGCACCGCCTGGAACTATTCGGTGTCCACGGATGTACTGGGTTATCTGGTGCAGCTGCTCTCCGGCAAGTCGCTGGACGACTATTTCCGCGACCATATCCTGCAGCCGCTCGCCATGAACGACACCGGTTTCCAGGTAAGGGACGACCAGCTGGACCGTTTTGCGGCCTGCTACCTGTACCAGCCGGGCAATACCATGAAGCTGCAGGACGACCCGGAAACGTCACGCTATCGCCAGCGCCCGGCATTCCTGTCCGGTGGCGCCGGTCTGGTGTCGACGGTGGACGATTATTTCCGTTTTGCCCAGGCTCTGTGCCAGGGGGGTGAGCTGGACGGTCAGCGCATCATCGGCCGCAAGACCCTGGAATTCATGCGAATGAATCACCTGCCGGGCAACCAGGACCTGCCGGGGCTCTCCATCGGCGCCTTCAGCGAGACCCCCTACGAGGGCAACGGTTTCGGCCTTGGCTTCTCGGTGAAGACAGATGTGGCCAAATCCCGCACCAACGGCTCGGTGGGGGAGTACGGCTGGGGTGGTCTGGCCAGTACCAACTTCTACGTGGATCCCGTGGAGGAGCTGGTGATGGTGTTCATGACCCAGCTGATTCCCTCTTCATCCTATCCCGTGAGGGAAGAGCTGCGGGCCCTGGTCAACGGGGCCCTGGTGTAGCCGGCGGCACGGCAGCGGGTGCTGCCGGCCGTGGTGGCGTATGTGCTTGGCGGTGCTGATGGTGGGTTCCACCGTGAATCAGTGGTGCTGGGTTGAAGAACCTCGTCAGCTTGCCCGGCCGAACACCCGTTCCAGAAACCCGGCCTCGCGGACATTGGGCACCGGCAGCTGTTCGAGGGATGTCATTGACTCACGCCAGAAACGTGTCGGATTGTCCAGGCAGGCGGCTCTTTCCTTCTCCTCCCGGCTGAAGGAATTGTGGTCTCCGGTCAGGCCGGACTCCAGTATCCCCTGGGTCCAGAGATAGATGGTGCCGCGAATGGTCTTGAGTACATCACAATAGGTGCTGCGACTGATATTGATGGCCAGTTCGGCGGACAGGTTGATCTTGTGCTGCAGGTCCAGAAGCTGATCCCCGGGCAGGGCAATGCGATGGCCGTTGCCCTTCTTGCAGTTCATGCAGGTTTTCTCCAGCTGCGGAATCCCTTCGCGAAGGTCCAGGTGCCCGAACTGTTCCAGCTGGTGCTTGTCGATCGGGGCGGGGATCCAGCCGTACTGGGGCGATCGGGCCACGATGTGGCCATTGACATCATGGCGATAGGCAGGAAGTTCCGCTGCCTGGTCATAGCCCTCGAATTCGGCCCGCAGCCAGCTGGCCATGGTCCGGTGACGAAGCATCATGGCCAGGGTAATGGCTGAGGGCATGATTTCCGCCAGGTTCTCGCTGGCGTCTGTCAGGCGCTCCTGAAGGTGGTCTATCGGTGCTGGCATGGTTGACGACTCCCATTCCGGATCCGTGCAGGTCCGGATCTTGTTGTTGTTT
>JBMCIH010000129.1:0-6342 GCA_048617055.1 Marinobacter sp.
CGTTGGACACCGGTCTTGCGTAGAGGTGGTATGACATAGTGTGCGTCCTTGTTCTATTCCTCGGACACCCCGTAGGGCTCCTTGGTTATTCTGTTCTTTTGCCCGGTGTCGCGGTGAATCACCGCCAGGTCGCCATCGTTGCTCCGGTACATGGTGCTGACCAGGCTGACCACCCGGTCGTCCAGGGTGATGCGGGACACCACCTCGAAGAACTCCGAGTTGACCTTGAGACCGTCGGACCGCAGCCCCATGCCGGCAAATTCCGGCAGGGCGGTGAAGTCGCCCGGCGTGAGAAAGCGTTCCTCCTCGCGGCGTTCCACCACAGCCTCTGCCTGGGCCGGGCCGATGTCCTGGTGCAAGGAACGGATAACCGGCACGGAAGCCATGTTAACATTGATTCCGGTACCGGAAACGGGAAGCGCCGCAACATGCGGACGTAGCTGTTGATAAGCTTCCTCGGTCATACCCTCGATCAGCCGCAATTCCGAAACACTGGCGAAGGGCTGGTTCGCCGCCCGGTAGGAGGGGTCCTTCATCAGGTATTCACCGTCTTCCGCACCGTAGGCGGACACCGGTTCCTCATCGGCATCGACCCAGTCCACGAGGGCGTCAACGCGCACGTCTTCAATGCCCAGTACCAGCAGCAGGCGCATAAGCCGGTCACGGGTGGTCTGGTCAATGGCGCCGTTCGGGCTGACCAGGTTGTTGAGGTTGATCCGCCCGGACAGGTCGTCCACCTGCACTTCCGCCACGCCTTCGTCGTCCAGTGGCAGCACCGCCGCATACTGCCACCAGGTCTCGTCCGGGCTGTCCACCAGTTCGTTGTTCTCCCGGTCCGATTTCAGATCCCGGAAAAGCACCTGCTTGGCAAAGGCTTCCGCGCCGAGGGCGACATTGTAACCCTGGGTCTGGGCCAGGAAATGGCCGGCCTGAAACACCCGGACGTTCTGCTGCTGCATCATGCCGGCGGCCATCATCACGATCAGCGCCATGGACAGCAGCACCATGATCAGGGCCATACCGCGCTGGCGGTCAGGCGTGCGAAGGTTCACGTACCACCCCCCATACCGCCTGGCTGACCCTGGCCCTGCCCCTGGCCTTGATTCTGGTTCTGCCCCTGATTTTGGCCGGTACCGTTGCCGTTGTTTTCGTCGTTTTGGTCTTGCTGGCCTTGCTGGTTGCCCTGGGAGATTGCCCCCTGGACGGCCGTGGCATCAAACTCCGGCATCAGGAACAGCCGGCTCAGCTCGCCGAACCGGTCATGGACGAGACTGACTTCCACCGCACGTGGCAACGGCAGCACCGGGGCTCCGGGGCCAGTGGGCGTGTCCTGGTTCGGTGGCGGCCAGTCTTCCTGCCAATCTCGCTCCTCATCCATGAAACGCACCTCGAATTCGCTGATGCCGGCCAGCACCACCTGGTCCCGGCTCTCGTCCTCCTGCCCCTGGTCAAGCATCACCCAGTAGCGCCGCCTCAGTTCGTCGCCGGTAAACTCCCAGGCGCTGCGCTGCAGTTCGCTGCGTTGGCTGCCCAGCGGGTTGCGCCAGCCCTGGTGGGTTACCTTGAGGGCAAAAGGTTCCCCCTGCGAGGTGAGCGCCGGCTCATAATCGCCATAGATATTGCGCACCGGACGGTTGACCACCTGGCGCAGGTCCCGCTCCAGCAGCAGGAAGGCCTTCTGCAGACCTGCGAATTCGTCCGACACCTGGTCAACCCGGTCCCGGGAGTTGATCACACCGGAGAGCACCTGCCACACCCCCAGGCCGATGACGGCGGTGATGGACACCGCAACCAGCATTTCCATCAGGGTGAAACCGCCCTGCCGGTGTGAACGGGCGGCGGCGGGCGGGCCGGAGGTCATAGCTCCACCTCAGGATCACGAATAAAACCCGACAGGCTCCGCAGCTGGGCCGGTTCCCCGTCCCCGCTATAGGCCTCGACGCGCACCTCCACCCGCCGCATGCTCTTCTCGTCGGTGTCCGAGACTTTTGTGATCACCCACCAGCGCCGGTCGGCGTATTCCAGTTCATCGCTGTTTTCCGATACGGCGGGGAAGTCCTCCCTGAGCCGCAGCTCGTTCATGCGGTTACCTGCGATCCAGGACGCCAGGGTCAGGTCCCGGACCCGTTCGAAGCTGTTGAGGTACTGACTGCCCACCTGGGAGGCGGCGGTGGCAATCAACCCGAACACCATCAGGGCCACCAGTACCTCGATCAGGGTAAAACCGCGCTGCTTCATCAGAAATCGTCCGTGTCCGACGGTGTTTTCATCTCGAGGTCATCAAACCCCTCGGCTACCAGCCGGTAAGCCTGGTCTGATGACCCGGCAACAACGAACTCCAGTTCGAAGGGAGTGATTTCTCCGCTGGAAAAAAACGCAATGTCGGGGCGGAGCCGGCCTTTCCGGTCGTCTTCGTCGTCATCTTCGTCGCCGCTGGCCAGACGGGGAACCTCGTCCTCGTTGTACAGGGTCACGCTCATCCATTCGGGAAAGCCCCGGCCCCGGAACAGGCGTTCGCTCTCGCTCCGCCACTCCTGCTCTTCCTCATCGAACACCAGGAACCGGTAGCCCTGCTCATCAATGGCCAGCCCCAGTTCCTCGTTATTGAGGATGGCCTGTTCCGAGGCGGTCTGCATCAGCACGAAGAGTTCGCGGACCTTGCTTTCCATTTCCCTTCGCTCGCTGCCGCCCCCCAGGTTCACCACGGCCAGGGAGGCAAGCAGGCCCACCAGCACCAGTACCACCAGGATTTCGATCATGGTGAAACCGTGCTGGCGGGCCGGCCCGCCGGGGCCAGCGGCCCCCTGATCAGTCGAGATCTTCGACACTGATATCTGCGGCGTCGCCTTCACCGCCTTCCTCGCCGTCGGCCCCCAGAGAATAGAGTTCGTAGCTGCCGCGACTGGAACTGGTGTAATCATAATCATTACCCCAGGGGTCTTCCGGCACGCTCTTCAGATAGCCGTCCGGGTTCCAGTTCTTGGGTTCAGGCGAGCCGGTGGGCCGCTCAACCAGTGCCTCCAGGCCCTGCTGGGTGCTCGGGTAATGGCCATTGTCAAGGCGATAGAGGTCCAGGGCGTTGGCAATATTGCTCATCTGGGTCTTGGCAACGGTCACCTTGGCCTGGTCACTGCGCCCCATGATGTTTGGCGCCACCACGGCCACCAACAGGCCCAGAATGACCATTACCACCATGATTTCAATGAGGGTGAACCCTCGCTGCCTGTGCTGTTTCATCATCATTGCTCTCGTTCCTGTTTCAGGGTTCGACATCTTCAGATCGGCTATCGTTATTGTCTTATATAGGCAGGGGATCCTGCGGATCGTTCATCCTACAAGGTTACTCATGTTCAGAATCGGTAACATGATGGCCAGCACAATGATGAGAACCACCACACCCATCACCAGAAGCATGAGGGGTTCAAACAGGCCCACCATGGCCGCGATTTTCGACTGCAGGGTGTTCTCCTGCATGCGGGCAGTGCGCTCCAGCATACTGTCCAGTTCACCACTGGCTTCGCCGGAGGCGATCATGTGCAGCATCATGGGCGGGAAATAGCCCGTCTGCTCCAGCGCCTTGTTGAGGCTGCCGCCTTCCGACACCTTCTGGGCCGCGTCCCTGAGCCGGGCCCGAAGATGATCATTGCCCAGCACCTCGCCGGCAATACGCATGGCCTCCACCAGGGGCACGCCACTGGTAGTGAGAATGCTGAGGGTGCTCGCGTAGCGGGCGGTATTCATCCCCCGCACCATGCCTTTCAGCAGCGGCATGTCCAGCAGCGCCTTATGGAACCGGCGCCGGCTGGCTTCCGCGCGCAGTGAGGCTTTAAACGCCATCCCACCCAGCACCAGCGCCAGCAACAGCCAGATGCCATAGGTGGACAGAAAATCCGAAGCGACGAGCATCGCCTGGGTCAGTGCCGGCAGCTCCTGCCCCTGCTTGACAAACACCTCGATAATGTCCGGAACCACGTAGGTCAGCAGGAAAACCACGATGGATATGGCCACGAAGGTGAGGATAACCGGATATATGGCCGCCAGTTGGATTTTCTGCCGGGCCTCCTGACGGGCCTCGGTATAGTCCGCCAGCCGGTTGAGCACCAGGTCCAGGTGACCGGCGTGCTCCCCGGCGGCAACCGTGGACCGGTAGAGGCGGGGAAAGGCCCGGGGAAACTCCCCCAGGCTGTCGGCCAGGGTGTAGCCCTCCATGACCTTTGCCCGGATCGCGATCAGCATGCTTTTCATGGCCGGCTTGCCGGACTGTTGCGCCGCCGCCGACAGCGCCTGCTCAACGGGAATGCCCGACTGAATCAGGGTCGAAAGCTGGCGGGTGACCAGCGCCAGGTCGGAGGCGCTGAGGCTGCCCCGGCGCCCGAACGAGACGTTTTTGCCCTGCTTCTCCGTGGCTGGCTCCACAGCCAGCGGGGCCATGCCCTTGTCCCGCAACTGCTGGCGTACCGCCCTGGCGCTGTCCGCTTCGATAACGCCACTGGTCTGCTTGCCGCGCCGATCCAGCGCCTTGTAGTCAAAGGCTGGCATCAGCGGCTCCGGTGGGTCACACGGAGGACCTCTTCCATGGTGGTCACGCCGTCGAGGATCTTCTGGACCCCGTCGGCATGGATACTGGGACCGGATTCCCGGGCGACCCTCTCAAGATCCAGCTCACCGGCACGCTTGTGGATCATGGAACTCATGGCGTCGGTGATCTCCACCACTTCATAGATACCGATACGGCCCTTGTAGCCGAGATTGTTGCAGTGCTCGCAGCCTTTAGCCTTGTGGATGATGGGCGGGTTGGCAGGGTCCGCCTGCAGGAACTCGCACTGCTCGGTGCTGGGCCGGTAGGCCTCCTTGCACTCCTGGCACAGTACCCGCACCAGGCGCTGGGCCACCAGGCCAACCAGACTGGAGGAAATCAGGAACGGCTCGATGCCCATGTCCATCAGTCGGGTGATGGCGCCAACGGCGGTATTGGTGTGCAGGGTGGAGAGCACCAGGTGACCGGTCAGACTGGCCTGGATGGCAATCTCCGCGGTTTCGAGGTCGCGGATCTCACCGATCATCACCACGTCCGGATCCTGGCGCAGGATGGCCCTCAGCCCCCGGGCAAAGGTCATGTCCACCTTGGTGTTGACCTGGGTCTGGCCGATACCCGGCAGGTTGTACTCGATGGGATCCTCCACCGTAAGAATGTTGCGACTGCGGTCGTTGATCTCCTGCAGGCCGGCGTAAAGCGTGGTGGACTTACCGGAACCGGTGGGGCCCGTTACCAGCAGAATGCCATAGGGCCGTTTGACCATCTGGCGCAGCAGCTCAAGGTCACGCCCCTTCATGCCCAGGGATTCCAGCCTGATGTTACCGGCCTGCTTGTCCAGCAGACGGAGCACTACCCGCTCGCCGCTGGCCGAGGGCATGGTGGACACCCGGATATCCACCTCGCGCCCGGCTACCCGCAGGGCAATCCGGCCATCCTGGGGTACCCGCTTCTCGGCGATATCCAGCTTGGCCATGACCTTGATACGGGACACCAGCAACGGCGCCAGGGCGCGCTTGGGCTGCACCACCTCCCGCAGCACGCCATCCACCCGGAACCGGACGACAAGACGTTTCTCGTAGGTTTCGATGTGAACATCGGAAGCGCCGGACTTCACAGCTTCGGTGAGAATGGCGTTGATCAGGCGAATAATGGGAGCGTCGTCTTCCTGCTCCAGCAGATCTTCGGTCTCAGGCACCGACTCGGCCAGAGACGCCAGATCCATTTCGTCGCCAATGCCCTCAACCATCTGCATGGCTTCGGCGGAGTCACTCTGATAGGCGCTGTTGAGCGCCTCATCGAACGCGCCGGGCTCGATGGCCTCGAAGGTTGCGCGCCCGCCACTGATACGGTTGGCCTCAGCGAGCGCACTGTGCGGAGCCCCGGGGCGGACCAGAATCACCGGCTCGCCGGCCCCGTTGCGGGTCAGGATAACGCCGTTTCGCTTGGCAAAGGTGAAAGGAAGGCGTCCCAGCGGAGAATCCTGCGGCTGGATTTGCGTTTCAGTAGTCAAGGCGGTCCCCGTGTGTCAGTCAGAACAGATATCAGGGGGTTTGACCTGCTTCCCTGACCATCGTTCATCTTATTATTCCCTGCAGGTGTGAAGGCTACCACAGCTTTTAGCGTCCGCTGAATAACTCAATCCACTATAATGGCGACGAAGCTGTTACATTGTGATGGGCATCCAGGCGTCCCCGAAAATATGCTCAATTCCTCTGGCCAACAACGGGGTATCGGGAATATTTTCAGAGGCTTCTCAAGATTATTCAGGAAGAACCTTTGCGTCCCGCCCCGCCACTGGCACCCGG
>JBMCIH010000130.1:0-6340 GCA_048617055.1 Marinobacter sp.
CGCCGCCGGGGCCCCTTTAAACTGCATCACCTGTGCCAGCCCGGTTACGGCTGGAATGACAACGAACGATGACCATTCGAGGATTCTGCTGCGTCGATGCCCGATTCCCTGCCTCCGGATTCTGTGGGCCTGGTTACCCCGCAAACCCTCCACTTCGACGAGCCGCTGACGCTCGCCTGTGGCCAGACCCTGGCGAGCTGGGACCTGGTTATGGAGACCTATGGCACCCTGAATCAGAAGCGCAGCAACGCGGTACTGATCTGCCACGCGCTCAGTGGCCACCACCATGCCGCCGGCTACCACGCCACCGAGGACCGCAAGCCCGGCTGGTGGGATGCCTGTATCGGTCCCGGCAAGCCCATCGATACCAACCGCTTCTTCGTGGTCAGCATCAACAATCTGGGGGGGTGCCACGGCAGTACCGGCCCCAACACCGTCAATCCGGACACCGGCGAACTCTACGGGCCGGACTTTCCCGTGGTAACCGTGCAGGACTGGGTGGACAGCCAGGCCGTTCTGGCCAGGCGCCTGGGCATCGACTGCTGGGCCGCCGTGGTGGGCGGTTCGCTGGGGGGGATGCAGGCGCTGCAATGGAGCATCAGCTATCCCGAGCGCCTGCGGCACGCGGTGGTGATTGCCTCCACGCCCCGTCTCACAGCCCAGAACATCGCTTTCAATGAGGTGGCCCGACGGGCCATCACCTCCGACCCCGATTTTCACGACGGCCGCTATTACGAGCATAACACCCTGCCCCGCCGCGGCCTGATGCTGGCCCGCATGGTGGGGCACATCACCTATCTGTCGGACGCCTCCATGGGTGAGAAGTTCGGTCGCGAGCTGCGGGAGCAGGCCTACCAGTTCGGCTACGACGCCGAATTCCAGGTGGAGAGCTACCTTCGGTACCAGGGAGAGCGGTTCTCAGAGAGTTTCGATGCCAACACCTACCTGCTGATGACCCGGGCGCTGGACTACTTCGACCCGGCCTGGGACACCGACGACGACCTGGTGAAGTCCCTCACCCGGGCCCGCTGCGAGTTCCTGGTGCTGTCCTTCAGTACCGACTGGCGCTTTACGCCGGCCCGCTCGGAGGAACTGGTCAACGCCATGATCGCGGCCCGGCGCAAGGTCAGCTATGCCGAGATCGACGCCCCCTGGGGCCACGATGCCTTCCTGATTCCGACCCCGAGGTACAACGCCATCTTCTCCACCTATATGGGGCGTGTGGCCCGGGAGGTGGGCGCATGAGAGCGGACCTGGAAATCATCCAGCAGTGGATCCGCCCCGGCAGCCACATACTCGACCTGGGCTGCGGTGACGGCACCCTGCTTCATTACCTGCAGCATGAACGGCAGACCACCGGTTTCGGCCTGGAAATCAACCAGGACCATATCACCGAGTGCATGAACAAGGGCGTGGCGGTGATTGAGCAGAACCTGGATACCCAGGGCCTGGCCAACTTCGCCGACGACAGCTTCGATACGGTACTCATGACCCAGGCGCTGCAGGCCGTCCGGCGGCCGGACATTGTGCTTGACGAGATGATGCGGCTGGGGCGGGAAGGCATTGTCACCTTTCCGAACTTCGCCTACTGGCGCCTGCGCTGGTACCTGATGTCGCGGGGTCGCATGCCGGAGTCGGAAACCCTGCCCCACAAGTGGTATAACACCCCGAACATCCACCTGTGCACCTTCCGGGATTTTGAGGCCTTGTGCCAGGAGAAGAATTTCCGTATCTGTAACCGGACGGTCGTGGACGGCGAGCACCAGGACCGCTGGCTCAGCCGCCTGTGGCCGAACCTGCTGGGCCAGATAGCCATATACCGGATCACCCGGGGAGACTGACGATGAAGCCAAGAGCATTGCTGATGTTACTGGGCCTTGCCCTGGCCGGGGCGACCAGCCAGGGCCTGGCGGATGAGAAGCACAAGGATTTCGGCGAGTACGAAGTGCACTACAACGTGTTTCCCAGCACCTTCCTCACCCCGGAGGTGGCCGAGGCCAACAACCTCAACCGCAGCCGTAGCATCGGGGTGGTCAATATCGCCATCATGACCCGTGACGAGGACGGTTCCCTGAAGACCGTCTCCGGCCAGGTGGAGGGCGAGGTACTCAACGAGGTGCGCCAGTCGAAGTTCCTGGGGTTTCGCCGCATAAAGGAGGGGGATGATGTCTACTTCATCGCCCAGTACCAGTACTCGCCGGCTGAACTGATGATCTTCAGGATTACCGCCCGTCCCACCGGCCACGACCGGGACCTGGACCTCCGTTTCTCCCAGGCGCTGTTCAATGACTGATCCCGGCAGCGGAGGGGCCCGCAACCGGCGGCTGGTTCTGGCCAGCAACAACCAGGGCAAGCTGGCGGAGCTTGGGCAACTGCTGGCGCCCCTGGGTCTGCAGCCGGTGGCCCAGGGCGAACTGGGGGTTTCCGAGGCCGAGGAACCGGCGGTGACCTTTGTGGAAAACGCCCTGCTCAAGGCCCGTCACGCCGCCCTTGAGACGGGGCTGCCGGCACTGGCGGATGACTCCGGCCTGGCGGTGGATGCCCTGGGGGGCCAGCCCGGTGTCCGCTCCGCCCGTTATGCCGGCCCCGGCGCCAGTGACGAGGCCAACGTTCAGGCCCTGCTGCAGGCCCTGGCCGGGGTGCCGGAGGCCGACCGCAGCGCACAGTTTCACTGTGTGCTGGTGTACCTGCGTCACGCCGAAGACCCCATACCGGTGATCTGCCACGGGCGCTGGCCCGGGCGGATACTTGAGGCGCCCCGCGGTAACGACGGGTTTGGCTATGACCCGGTATTCTTCGCCCCGGAGTTTGGCCGCAGTGCCGCCGAGCTGACCCGGCAACAGAAGAGCAGCGTCAGCCACCGCGGACGCGCCCTGCGCCTGCTGGTGGAGCAGCTGGGCGCCGGCTGATGGTCGCCTCGCCCCGCCCGCCCCTGGGCCTCTACATTCACGTGCCCTGGTGCGTGCGCAAATGCCCCTACTGTGACTTCAACTCCCACGTATTCAGGGACGAGCTGCCGGAGCAGGCCTACCTGGAGGCCATTCTGGAGGACCTTCAGCAGGACCTCGGCCTGGTGCGCGGCCGCCCGGTGGAGACGGTGTTTATCGGCGGCGGCACGCCGTCACTCATGTCACCCGGCTTCTACCAGGCCCTGTTCCGCCGTCTGGGGGAGCATCTCACCTTCAGTCCCGATGCGGAAATCACCCTGGAGGCCAACCCGGGCACCGCAGAGCAGTCCCGTTTCCTCGGCTTCCGGGAAGCGGGCATCAATCGTCTCTCCATCGGCATACAGAGCTTCGACCCGGCGCAGCTGAAAAAGCTGGGACGCATCCATGACGAACGGGAGGCACACCGGGCCATTGAAGCGGCCCTGAAGGCCGGCTTCGACAACCTCAACCTGGATCTGATGCACGGCCTGCCGGACCAGACCCCGGCCCAGGCCCTGGCGGACCTGGAGGCTGCGCTGGCGTGGCAGCCGCCGCACCTGTCCTGGTACCAGCTCACCCTGGAACCCAACACCGAGTTCTACAGCCGCCCGCCGTCGCTGCCGGAGGACGATGCCCTGTGGTCCATCTGGCAGGCAGGCCGCGAGCGGCTGACCGCGGCGGGCCTGCGGGACTATGAGGTGTCGGCCTGGGCCCGGCCGGGCATGGCCTCGCGCCACAACCTCAATTACTGGACCTTCGGCGACTACCTGGCCATTGGCGCAGGTGCCCATGGCAAGACATCCCTGGCCAGCGGGGAGGTCCGGCGCTACTGGAAAACCCGCCAGCCGGAAGCCTACCTGGGGCGCATCGGCAGCCGTACCGCCGGTGTGCAGCCGGTGGCAGACGACGAGCGGCCGCTGGAGTTCATGATGAACGCGCTTCGGCTTCGTGATGGTGTGGACGAGTCGCTGTTCGGGCAACGCACGGGTTTACCACTGACTCAAATTGCTGCAATACTGGAAAGGCTGAGGCAGCGGGGTCTGCTGGAGCCCGATCGCCTGCAGGCGACCGCGCTGGGCCGGCAGTACCTCAACAGTGTGCTGGAGCATTTTCTGTCATGAACGACATCATCAGAAAGCCGATGCCGGCCAGCCTTCTCTGGCTGAGCGGAATCACGCTGGCCTTTCTGGGCCTGCAGGTGGGCATCAACCAGTTCCTGCAGACCACCGCCGCCCCCCAGGGGATGCTAAGCTTCCAGCTTGCCACCACCAGCGAGGTGGCCACCAGGATCGTCGAAAGCTGGTCCGGTTCGGGCTGGCCTCTGGCCTCACTGGGGACCGGCTTTGTGTTTGCCGCTGTCTACACCGTCCTGCTGATTCTGCTCACCAACCACCTGCTGGTGGACCGGCCGGGGGTCAGGGAGCGCAAGACCGGCCGCTGGGTGCGGCGCCTGTTTGTCACCGCAGGTATCACCCATGTGATCGAGTATTCGCTTCTGCTGGCCAACCTGGACACACCCAGCGACCGGCTCAGCCTGTCGGCCACCCTGCTTGCCCTGGTGAACTATACCGCCCTGCTGATGGGGGCCGCCGGACTGGTGGTGATACGCGCTGCCCGGCGTCATCCTCCGGACGCCTCCCGCGCCTGACGGACCAGCGGTCAGTTGGTGCGCCGGTACACCAGGTCCCATACGCCGTGGCCGAGGTTTTCCCCCCGCTTCTCGAACTTGGTGATGGGGCGGTCCCCCGGTCGCGGGGAGAAGCCTCCCTCGTCGCGGGCGTTGACGAAACCCTCCGAGTCGTCCATCACCTCCAGCATATGGTCGGCGTAAGCCTCCCAGTCGGTGGCCAGGTGGAGAATACCGCCAACCCGCAGCTTGTGCCGCAGGCGCTGTACGAAATCGTGCTGGATCAACCGGCGCTTGTGGTGTTTTTTCTTGGGCCAGGGGTCGGGGAAAAATACCATCACCCGGTCGAGGCTGGCGTCCGGCAGGCACAGATCGATCACATCGTTGGCGTCGATGGCGTAGATGCGGATGTTTTCAAGCCGGCGTTCCTCGATTTCCTTGAGCAGTGCACCAACCCCGGGCAGGTGCACCTCCACGCCGATAAAGTCCTGCTCCGGGGCAGCCTCTGCCATGTCCGCCAGCGACTGCCCCATGCCGAAACCGATCTCCAGGTTGAGCCAGGCCTCGCGGCCAAACACTTCCCGCGGGTCGATCACACCCTGCTCCCGGGTCAGGCCATAGACCGGCCAGAGGCGGTCGTAGGCCTTTTTCTGGCCTTCTGTCATCCGACCCTGGCGGATCACGAAACTGCGCACCCCACGGCGGGTGGTAATGCTCTCTCCGTTGCCATTGTCCGGTGTCTTGTCTGGATCAGTCATGGGTTCCCCGGTTTATCCGATGCTAGAAATGCCTACAGTCTAACAGAGGCCGGAGTGTTCGTGACCTGCCTGGCCGGCCTGCGGTCCAGTTTACGATAGCCCAGCGCCTCCACCAGGTGCTCGCTGCGGATGGTCTCCTCACCGGCCAGGTCGGCAATGGTGCGGGCCACCCGCAGAATGCGGTGCAGCGCCCGTGCCGCCAGCCCGAGCCGTTCCATGGCGCCGGCCAGCATGGTCCTGCTGGCATCATCGATGGCGCAGTGTTGCTCCAGGGCCCGGCCCGACAAGGCGGCATTGATGCCGCCACGGGCCTCTGCCCTGGCCCGCACCCACTCCACACGCTGGCGCACCTGTGCGGTGGTCTCAGCGGCGCCCGCCGGCTGCATCAGCACCTCCCCGGATTGCACCGGCACCTCCACATGCAGATCAAAGCGGTCCAGCAGCGGCCCGGACAGGCGGGCCTGATACCGGGCCACCTGGACCGGCGAGCACTGACAGTCAATGGTCGGGTGGCCCTGGTAACCACAGGGGCAGGGATTCATAGCCGCAATCACCTGGAAGCGGGCCGGGTAGGTCACCTGGCTGGCGGCCCGGGAAATGACGATCTCCCCCGACTCCATGGGCTCCCGCAGCACTTCCAGTACCTTGCGGTCAAACTCCGGCAGTTCGTCCAGAAACAACACCCCGTTGTGGGCCAGCGAGATTTCCCCAGGGCGGGGGCTGCTGCCACCGCCCACCAGGGCCACGGCAGACGCGGTATGGTGCGGCGCCCGGTAGGGCGGCTGGCGCCAGCCCTCCGCCCGCACCTGCACGCCCGCCACCGAGCGCACACTGGCCACTTCCAGGGCCTGGCGATCGTCCAGCGCCGGCAGCAACCCCGGGATGCGGCTGGCCAGCATGCTCTTGCCGGTACCGGGAGGACCGAACAGCAACAGATTGTGGCCACCGGCCGCTGCGATCTCCAGCGCCCGTTTGGGCACATGCTGGCCCCGCACATCTGCCAGGTCCGGGCCCTGCGAAGGCCGGCT
>JBMCIH010000131.1:0-6339 GCA_048617055.1 Marinobacter sp.
CATTAACACCATTCTCGACGACACCGACAGAACCCTGGAGTCGCTGGACCACTGGCCTGACTGACCCGGCTCTACGGTGACAGACCGTTCTGTCTCAGGCAGCGTGCCTGTGGGTCACGTCGGACGCCAGCAGGTCCAGGGTGCGGGGATGCCGGCGAAGGTCACGCACCTTCTGGCTGAACCCCCGCAATGAAAGCCGCCGCATCCGCTTGCGGGGCGCATTGTCCCGGCGCAGTACCGGGAAGCCCTCCGCCAGCTCACCGCTGACCCGCAGGACGGTGAATGCCCGGACCTCGTGGAGTTCCTCCGCCGTTTGCCGGAGCCGTTCCAGGTCAATGGTGGCCCTGGGGTGCAGGCTGTAGATCATACCCTTGTCGGAGCCGGACTCGATGGTCACCACCAGCAGGTGACGGGGCGCGATCCGGTCCGGCTCGTACAGATGGTCGCCGAAGGTGGATTTCACCGAAATGCCCAGCTCGGGCCAGCGCCGGTTCAGGCGGTCCACCTCGCCGAGAAAGAAAGCCCCGTGGCTCGGGTTTACGAACGGCTTACCGGGAATCGCCTGTTCGTCCAGGTAGCTGCGGTCGCCGGTCAGCCGGTAGCGTTGGTGAGCCAGCATGTGGATCATCTCGTGAACCATGGTGCTGCGCAGGGCCCTGGGGTGGTCCCGGAGCCGGCCGGAGATCTCGATCGCCCAGTCCGTGCTGGTATCGAGACAGTAGCGGAAGCATCCGGACAACTTCACCGAGCGGGTAAAGCGCAACACAAAACCTTCCGTGGGCTCGAGTTCGCCGTCGAAATACCGTTCATTGCACTGCGCGAAGAGTTCGAAAAGATTCGATACTGGAATAGGGTCGTTCTGCCTACCCGAAAACATGGGTATCTCCGGACGTCTGTTTGTTCCGGATTATTGTCGGGTTGGGTCAGAGGTTCTGTGGAAGAGAGGTAACGGGGGGTAACGGTTTGTGACCGGCAGGCCCGGCAGTCGTGCCACGGCATAAGGCACGACCCGGGCTGAAGGGCGGGTTGCTAGTTGTTGTCGAGAGTGGTTTCGATCCAGGCCTTGTGACGGCGTTCATCTGCGAGGCCTGCCTGCAACACCGTCTGGATAGGATCGGGATAGCCGGTTTCCACCGCCTTTTCATACTTGCTGTTGGTCTGTTCCTCATTGCTCTTCATGGCCTTGAGGATGGCGTCGTCGCCGGCCAGATCCGCAAGCACTACCTTGCCCTGGGTGAGCACCTTCTTGGCATCCCCCTCGTCCGGCGGCGTACCGCCTTCCTTGCGGACCAGCTTGCTCAGCTCCTCGATGTGCCTCTGGTGATCCTTGAGGAACTCCGACAGTTTGCGTCTGTAGCTGTCGTTCTCCAGACGCTCAATGGCCGACTGGTAGGCCGCAATGGCGTCATAGTCCAGTTCGATCAGGTCATTCAGGTCAGAAACCACTTCTTTTGAATCGGTTACGGTCGTCATGGGTTATTCTCCTTCATCAGTAAAATCCAGGCTCAGGCCGCCATTTCACGGCATGCCTTGGCACAGTAGCGGCAGGCCTGGGCGCACTGTCGGCAATGCTCGTGATCGTGTTTTTCACACTCGGCGGCACAGGCGTCGCAAACGTCCGCGCACACCTGACAGAACGAGGGGACGCATTCGCTGTCCCGGGCCATGGCGCCGGCTGCAAGCCGGCAGATGGCGGCACAGTCCATGTCCAGGCGGATACAGCGTGCGAGTTCGGCGACCCCGCTCTCGCCAAGGCAGGCGACAGAACAGTGGTCACAGGCATCCGCACAGGCGTTGCAGGCACTGATGCAATCGGCATATTTTTCGTGGGCCATTTTGATACTCTCCCTTGAGTCAGGTTTGGGCAGGCTGCCATCAGCCCCAGCCGGTAACGCCGGACAGGACTTTCCCTGCCGTGCTCGCGTCCACGTGCTGAGCCAGGTCACCGATGCTGACCACTCCGACAAAGCGCTTGTCGTTGTCGACCACTGGCAGGCGCCGGACCTGATGCTGGTCCATTTTCTGGGCCGCCTGCTCCACGTCGTCGTCTTCACTGCAGCAGACCAGCTCGTCGGTCAGCACATCCCTGATGGCCGTGTTTTGCGGATCCTTGCCGAAGCAGATTGCCCGTACCACGATATCCCGGTCAGTGACCGTACCCTGGAGGCGGTCGTTCTCGCCCACGGGCAGGAAGCCAACCTTGTCTTCCGCCATCCTGCTGGCGGCGTCCTTGATGCTGGTGGACGGGTTGACCAGGACGTTCTTCGGGTTCATTACGTTTTTCACGTTCATGGCAGTGACCTTCGCTGGGGTTGGTGACAGCGGGATTCCTGCAGCAGGATGACTGCAGCAGGTTCCTGCGTCTGATGCGAAGAGTGCGCCAACCGGGGCAATGTGAAGGCTTGGTAAGTCAGGGCGGGGCCGGAGTAGGGGGACAGGTGACTCAGTCACTTGTGCGCGCCCGCTCAGGCAGGCGGAAGAGCTGGCGCCGGGGAAGGGCAGCGGCGTGGTTCCCCATCGGGCAAATTTACCGCTGGCCATGTAGCTTTTACGTGTGGCCGGGCAGGGCGATGGTCATCACCCTGCCTTGCGGAGTGCCCTGAGCAGCTCCTGCTTGGTCATCTTGCTGCGCCCGGCGATGTGCTTTTCCCGGGCCTGCTCATAGAGTTCATCGCGGCTCATATCATCAGGCCGTTCCTGGCGGCGCTTGCTGCCGCCGCCTTTTGCCGGTTTGGGTGCCTGCTCCGTGCCTTGCAGCCGTTCCTTGAGTACCTGCATCAGGTCGACCACGTTGCTGTCTTCGGCCGGCTCCTGTTCCGGTTCTTTCGCCACCACGTCCTGGTTCTCCGCCAGCTTGCGGTCCACCAGCTCCCGCAGTGCCTGAATCTGCTGTTCCACCAGCTGGTCGGGGTCCAGTGTCTTGCGGGAGCGGGCCCGGATGGCCTTGCGAACCTGCGCGAGCTGCTGCTTGCCGGGCTCCGGCAGCTGTTCGGGCAGCCCCACCTGCCGGGGTGAGCGGATCTCATCCTGGAAACGCAGGGTTTCAGCCCTCAGAATGCCGCCTTCGGACATAATGGCGATCAGGTATTCCCGGTCCCGCATGACAAAGGTGGCGATGCCGGCCCGCTGTTCGTCCTCCAGGGCCTTTGCCAGCAGGCGGTAGGCCTTGGTGGCGTCGGAGTCCGGGGCCAGGAAATAGCCCCGCTCGAAGTACACCGGGTTGATGTCACCGACCGGCACAAAGCGTTGCAGGTCGATCTCCCGGCTTTTTTCCGGCGCCAGGGCTTCGAGTTCTTCGTCCTCCACCAGCACGTACTGGTCCCCCTCAATGGGGTAGCCCCTGACCAGGTCATCCCGCTCCAGCATCTGGTTCTTCTTTTCGTTGTAATAGCGCCGGCGCAACGGGTTGCCCTCGGCGTCCACCATCCTCAGGCTGACCGGGCGGCCCCGGTTGGCCGGAAACAGCGACACCGGCAGGCTGACCAGGCCAAAGGCGATCACCCCCGACCAGAAGGGCCGGGGCTGGTGCCGTTCCTCCTGGTCCTGTTCATTTTCCTTTTTTCGGGGGTGCTTTTTTGCGGCCATCACGGGCTCCTTTCAGGCTGGCTTCCAGGGCTTCGGCAATGTTGTCGGACGGCTTCTTCCGGGCCGGGGCCGCGCGCTTGACGGTGCCGCCCTTGCGCTTCCTGTCGATCATCTCCATCACCCGTTCCCGGTACTCGTCCTGGTAGGCTTCCGGCTCGAAGTCGGCTTTGAGCATGTCAATCAGCTGCCGTGCCATGGCCAGTTCCTTCCGTTCCAGGGGCTTGCCCCTGGGGGGTTCCAGTTCAGAGGCGGGAATCACCTCCTCCTGATAGCGCAGGGACATGAGCATCGGGTAGCCCTCGTACAGCCGCAGGGCGCCGTAGTACTCCTTGTTGCGCATGACCCAGTGGGCGAGTCCCTCACGTTCCGTTTCCTGCAGGGCTCTGGTGAGCGCGCTGTAGGCCTTTTCCGAGCCATCCGGGCCCAGGTAGTACGGCCGGTCGTACCAGCGGTGGTCGATGGCCTCCCGGGGCAGGAAGCTGAGCACTTCAATGTCACGCGACGGTTCAGGCTTGATGGCCTCCAGCTCGTCGGGGCTGATCAGCACTTCCTCTCCTTCCCCGGTGCGGTACATCCGCC
The DNA here is from genome assembly GCA_048617055.1 of Marinobacter sp. Classification (GTDB taxonomy): domain Bacteria; phylum Pseudomonadota; class Gammaproteobacteria; order Pseudomonadales; family Oleiphilaceae; genus Marinobacter. Next base: position 4,165 of record JBMCIH010000131.1, read on the forward strand.
GGGTTTCCGGAAAGGGCACGACATTGTCGTTGCCGTCCACCAGGGCCTGTTTGACCGGTGTCCGGTCCTTGCGATGGAGGAACCGGAAGCGGATGCTGCGGTCTTCGATCGCCGAGTACAGCTTGACGGGCACCTCGATCCCCTCGAAGGTGATAACGCCTTTCCACATGGCCCGGGCCGCCATCAGCCTTCCTCCTCGGCCAGCCCGGCCGTGCAGGAGGGGCACAGGGGCCTGTCCTGGTGATTCAGGCACCAGGCACACAGGCCCCGGTCGCAGGCAATGCAGTAGACCAGCAGTTCCGGGTGCACCTGGTTTTCACAGACGAAGCAGTACTCAGTGCCGTTGGTGGTCCACCACTGGCGGTCACTGCCGGGCCGGGTGTCGGGGTCCTGGTCGCGGGTCATGCTCACTCTCCCTGGTATTCGTTCAGCAGGGCTTTGGGAATGGTGTTGCGGGCCTGTTCGTAGCCTTCCCAGGGATCGCCCTTCAGGGCGCTGAGGCGGCGGCGCAGGTTGGTCACCGTGTACCGGTTCGAGGTGGCCTTCTCCGACAGTTCATCCCATCGCAGCGGCGTGGCCACGGTGGCGTGCTCCCGTGCCCGGGTGGAATAGCGGGCGATGCTGGTATTGCCACGGCCATTGCGGAGATAGTCGAGGAACACCTTGCCCTTGCGTTTGGACTTCGACATGTTGGTGGTAAAGCGTTTGGGATCGTTCCTGGCGTGGGCCTGGGCGATACCCTGGGCGAAGGATTTCATCGGGTCCCAGCCCCACTCCGGTTCCACCGGCACCACCAGGTGCAGCCCCTTGCCGCCGCTGGCCTGCAGAAAGCTGGCAAGCCCCAGGTCGTCGAGCCGCTCCTTCAGGGAACTGGCCGCCTGGCTGATGGCCCGCCAGGGCACGTCAGGGCCTGGGTCCAGGTCGAAGATCAGGGTGTCGGGTTTTTCCACATCGCTGATGGTGGCGCCCCAGGGATGAAATTCCATGACTCCGAACTGAACCAAAGCCACCAGATGGGCAGCGGAAGTCACATACAGGTAGCTGGACGTGCCCCCCTGTTTCTCGGCAATCTCCGTGCGGGGCACTTCCGGGGCAAAGTTCCTCTCCGGGTGCTTCTGGAAAAAGCAGTCGCCTTCGAGCCCCTCCGGGCACCGCAGCAGCGACAGCGGCCGGTTCGCCAGGTGGGGCAGTATGTGGGCTTCCACATCCTCGTAGTAGCGGGCAACGTCCAGCTTGGTAATGCCGTGCTCCGGGTACAGGATGCGGTCGGGGTGGGTGATGGTCACTCCGGCCACCACCGGGTCGCCGGAGCGGGCTGTCCTGGTCTGCTGTTGGCGGGCGCCCCCGGAGGGCTGATCCTGTTTCATCATCTGTACCTCGCTGGCGCTCTTGTCCTCTCTCAGGCCGCGGAACACCGGGTGGCGGAGCGCGCCGCTGCCGGTGCGTTCGGTAAACTCCACATCCACCACAATCTGCGGGGTGACCCACTGCACCCCCGCCGCGTCGGGTACCTCGCCGTCAAACGGCGATGTCTTGCGTGCCAGGGCTTTCAGCCGCCGGTGCAGGGCTGACAGCTGGCGCCCGCTGAATCCGGACCCTACCCGACCAGCATAGACCATCCTGTCGCCGTCAAAGGCCCCCAGCAGCAGAGAGCCAAAGCCCTGTCGGGCGCCGGAGGGTCGGGTAAACCCGCCCACCACAAACTCGTCCTGACGGGTGCACTTGGTTTTCTGCCAGGAGCGGTGGCGACCGTTGCGGTAGGTGGCAGAGGCCTGTTTGGATACTATGCCTTCCAGGCCCATTTCGCACACCTGTTCATAAAACCGCTCACCCTGGCCCTGCATGTGATCCGAATAGCGAATGGTGTCGCCCGTGATACCGGCGCTTGCCAGCATCTGTGCCAGTGCCGCCTTGCGCTCCGTCAGCGGTGACTGCTGCAGGTCGTAGCCGTCGAGGTAGAGCAGGTCGAACACCTGATAGACAGGCCTGTCCTTAGAACCCCTGCTGGACAGCCATTCCTGCAGCTTGCGGAAACTGGTGGACCCGTCGGGCTCCGGTACCACGACCTCGCCGTCGATCAGGGCCTGGTCTACCGGCAGTGCCTTCAGGGCCTTCACGACCTCCCCGAAGCGTCTGGTCCAGTCCTTGCCGTTGCGGGTGAGCAGGGTCACCTGA
>JBMCIH010000132.1:0-6322 GCA_048617055.1 Marinobacter sp.
ATAGCAAGCTATAGATTACCACCTGCCCCGCAAACAGTGGACACAAAACACAGGAGTCAGAGAGGTACGGTAATCGAGGCGAGGGTTGCGTTCATCCTCCACCCGATTCATCAGTGCCTCATCGTCGCTGCGCTGGCGGGTGCGGGCCATCAGGGCCCGCCCCTTGTCCGCTACTTCCTGGCCATGGACGCCAGCATCCGGTTCACCGCCTCCAGGTGTTCCGGCTCGTTGTGGCACATGCCCTGGAACACGGCGCACAGGTCCAGGAAGTCCTTCAGTTCCATGCGCTGGGCCATCTTCATCAGGCGCTTGGTCAGGCGGGTGGCCTTTGGGGGCTGGCTGGCGATGCGCCGTGCCATGTTCATCACGGTGGGCATCAGCTCGTCCGCGGGCACCACCTCCAGCGCTATGCCCAGCTCCTTTGCCTCGCTGGCCTCCACCACCCGGCCGGTGAGGGTCAGTTCGAAGGCCCGCTGGTAGCCGATCAGCCGCTGCATGAACCAGGCACCGCCGTCGCCCGGAATGATGCCGAGGTTGAGGAAGGTCTCACCGAATTTCGCCTTTTCCGAGGCAATACGCACATCGGCCATGTTGGCCAGATCGAAGCCGGCGCCGATGGCCGGGCCATTGACCGCTGCGATGATGGGCACCTCCACCTCCTGCAGGGCCAGGGGAATGCGCTGGATGCCCCTGCGGTAGCGGTCCGCACACTCGGCCACATCACCGGCAAAGTCACCGCCGCGCTCAGCCATGTCGCGGACATTGCCCCCGGCGCTGAAGGCGGATCCGGCGCCTGTGATTACCAGAACAGACACCTCATCACTGTGATTCACCCACTGGGCGGTGGTGACAATGTCGTCGATCAGGTGGGAGCCGGTCAGGGCATTACGCAGGTCGTGGCGGTTGAGGGTCAGCACCGCGACCCGGTCTTCCAGAACCAGCAGGGCGTCGTTGAGTTGGGGCACGTTGGTCATGGTCGGACTCCGTTTCAGAGGCGCACCGTCAGGAGCGCCATTAGTGGTTTTGCGACAAGGATAAACCAGGATCCGTGGTTTATCTCCCGGTACGCATAAGTGCCGGGAGTGCCCCCAAAAAACTGCTGGCGCACCGGAAAATCTCATGGTACATATCGCGCGAATACGGAAGGTTCTCCACCCGCCGTTTCCAGGACAAGCCTCAAAGGAGTCTCCGGCGCCCACCGGCTGCCAAAAGGCCACCCTCAGCAGACCTGCACAACACTGCGTGCCACAGGGAGCGTCTGACAACGGCTTGCCTGCTCAGAGACTCCCCGGCACGTTTTGCATTAATCCCTTATCTATGAGGGACAACACCCATGTTGAAGTTGTGTAAGCCCGCGGCCCTGGCTGCCGCTGTTGCTGTATCCCTTGGTTCCTCAGTCGCCCTGGCGTCTGGTGAAGTGCGCGTCTACAACTGGTCGGACTACATCGCCGAGGACACCCTGGCGAAGTTCACCGAAGAGACCGGCATCAAGGTCATCTACGACGTCTACGACAGTAACGAGATCCTGGAAGCGGCCCTGCTGTCCGGCCGCTCCGGCTATGACCTGGTGGTGCCTTCCAACCACTATGTGGCCAGGCAGATTTCCGCCGGAGCCTTTGTCGCCCTGGACCACGGCAAACTGCCGAACAGGGTCAACCTGAACCCGGACCTGATGGACGATCTGGAATCCGTCGACCCCGGCAGCCGGTTCGCCATTCCCTACCTGTGGGGCACCAATGGCTACGGCTACAATGAGGCCCGCATCCAGGCCATTCTGGGTGACGATGCCCCCTCCGACTCCTGGGCCCTGGTGTTTGACCCGGCGGTGACCGGCAAGCTGGCCGCCGCTGGCTGTGGCATCTCCATGCTGGATTCCGGTGAGGAAATGGTGCGTGCCGCCATGGCCTACATCGGACTGGACCCGAACAGCAACAATGCCGAGGACATCAAAAAGGGCGGTGACGTGATCAAGGCCGCACGGCCGAACATCACCTATTTCCACTCCTCCCGCTACATTGGTGACCTGGCCAACGGTGACCTGTGCGTGGCCGCCGGCTATTCCGGTGACATCCTGCAGGCCGCTGCCCGCGCCGAGGAAGCCAACAACGGCAACGTGATCCGCTACACCATCCCCAGGGAAGGTGCCGCCCTGTGGTTTGACATGATGACCATCCCGGCCGGCGCCCCCAATGTGGACAATGCCCACAAGCTGATGAACTTCCTGATGAGACCGGAGATCATCGCCGACATCACCAACTACGTGTGGTACGCCAACCCCAACAAGCCTGCCAGCGAGTTCGTGGACCCGGAGATTCTGGCCGACACCAGCATCTACCCCACGGACGAGGTGATGAAGAAGCTGTACATCATGGACAGCCGGCCCCAGGACGCCCAGCGCCTGATGACCCGCACCTGGACCAGCGTGAAGTCTGGTCGCTGACGGTGGCAGCCGAAAACCACACCTCCGCGCAAGCGGAGGTGTTACTCAGCATCGAAGGTATTTCCAAGAGCTTCGACAGCACGCTGGCGGTGGACGATGTCAGCCTGGGCATTCACAAGGGCGAGATCTTCGCCCTGCTGGGTGGCTCCGGCTCCGGCAAGTCAACACTGCTACGGATGCTGGCGGGGTTCGAGCGCCCGGACACAGGCCGCGTCCTGCTCGACGGTCAGGACATTACCGCCCTGCCGCCGTACCTGCGGCCCACCAACATGATGTTCCAGTCCTATGCCCTGTTCCCCCACATGACGGTGGAGCAGAACATCGCCATGGGCCTGAAACAGGACCGGCTGCCGAAGGACGAGATCCGCGACCGGGTCGCCGCCATGCTCCGGCTGGTGAAGATGGAGCCCTACGCCCGCCGCAAGCCCCATCAGCTCTCCGGCGGACAGCAGCAACGGGTGGCCCTGGCCCGTTCCCTGGCCAAACGCCCGAAACTGCTGTTGCTGGACGAACCCATGGGCGCGCTGGACAAGAAACTGCGCTCGGAAATGCAGCTGGAGCTGGTGGACATTCTCGAGAATGTCGGCGCCACCTGCCTGATGGTGACCCACGACCAGGAAGAGGCCATGACCATGGCCAGCCGCATCGCCATCATGTCCCATGGCCGCATTGCCCAGGTGGGGTCGCCCATTGATATCTACGAGAGCCCCAACAGCCGCATGACCGCGGAGTTCATCGGCTCGGTGAATATCTTCGAGGCCACCATCCGCGAGGATGAGGCGGACAGCATCACGCTCACCAGCGATCTGCTGGACGCACCGGTGTTCATCGACCGGGGCGTGACCACGCCGGCGGAAACCACCGACACCCTGATCGCCCTGCGCCCCGAGAAGATCTACCTCACCACGGAGAAACCCGAGGGGGACACCAACTGGAGCTGCGGCACCGTGGACAACATCGCCTACCTGGGGGACATGTCGTCCTATTACGTGAAACTGGCCAGCGGCAAGCGGGTGCAGGCCACCATGACCAACGTCGAGCGTCGCGGCGAGCGGCCCACCTGGGGCGACCGTGTGTTCGTCTCCTGGGAAGCCTCCAGTCCGATCCTGTTGTGGAACTGACGCCGTGAGCCGCCCCCTGATGTCCACGCCCGTGATGGAGCGGGTCCGCGCCCTGGTGCTTCACCGCCGGGTGGTGTTCGGCATCCCCTTCCTGTGGCTGCTGCTGTTCTTCCTGCTGCCTTTCGCCCTGGTGCTGAAGATCAGTTTCTCCAGCGCGATGATGGCGATTCCCCCCTACGAGCCGGTAGTGCGTTGGGCGGACGACACCTTCTCGGTGGTTCTCAACTTCGGCAACTATCTGTTCCTGGCTTCGGACAGCCTGTATATGGCCGCCTACTGGGGTTCGCTGAAGACCGCCTTCCTGGCAACCCTGGTGTGTCTGCTGATCGGCTACCCCATGGCCTACGCCATGGCCCGGGCGCCGAAGCACTGGCAGCTGGTGTTTCTGCTGATGGTGATGCTGCCGTCCTGGACCTCGTTCCTGATCCGTGTTTACGCCTGGATGGGCATTCTGGGCAACCAGGGCCTGCTCAACAGCCTGCTGCTCTGGCTGGGGGTGATCAGCGAGCCCATCCGCATGCTCAATACCAACTTTGCCGTGGTGCTGGGTATCGCCTACGCCTACCTGCCGTTCATGGTACTGCCCATCTACACCAACCTGGTGAAGCTGGATGTGCGTCTGCTGGAGGCGGCCTCAGACCTGGGCTGCCGCAGCCTGACCACCTTCTGGCGCATCACCCTGCCGCTGTCGAAGGCCGGCATTATCGCCGGCGCCATGCTGGTGTTCATTCCGGCGGTGGGCGAGTTCGTGATTCCGGAGCTGCTGGGCGGACCGGACACCCTGATGATCGGCAAGGTGCTGTGGGAGGAGTTCTTCAGCAACCGCGACTGGCCGGTGGCCTCGGCCCTCGCCATCGTGATGCTGGTACTGCTGCTGGTGCCCATCGTGCTGTTCCACCGTTTTCAGGCCCGGGAGCTGGAAAAGAATGCCTAGATCCGGCGTATTCAGCTTTTCCAGGGTGATGCTGGTACTGGGCCTGCTGTTCCTGTACCTGCCGATGGTCGTTCTGATCGTCTATTCCTTCAACGCCTCGCGGCTGGTATCGGTCTGGGCCGGGTTCTCCACCCACTGGTACGGGGAACTGTTCCGGGACCAGCAGATTCTGTCGGCGGTGTGGATGAGCCTGCGGATCGCCTTCTATTCCGCCAGCATGGCGGTCTGTCTGGGCACACTGTGCGCCTTCGTGATCACCCGCTTCCAGCGCATGCGCGGACGCACCCTGCTGTCCAGCATGATCACGGCACCGCTGGTGATGCCGGAGGTGATCACCGGCCTGTCGCTGTTGCTGCTGTTCGTGCAGATGGCGCAACTGATCGGCTGGCCGGTGGACCGGGGCATGGCCACCATCTGGATCGCCCACACCACCTTCTGCAGCGCCTATGTGGCGGTAGTGGTGAGCGCACGGCTGCGGGAGGTGGACCGCTCCGTGGAGGAGGCGGCCATGGACCTGGGCTGCACTCCGCTGAAGACCTTCTTCGTCATCACCCTGCCGGTGATCGCCCCGGCCCTGGTGGCCGGCTGGCTGCTGGCCTTCACCCTGTCGCTGGATGACCTGGTGATTGCCAGCTTTGTCTCCGGCCCCGGCGCCACCACCCTGCCGATGGTGGTGTTCTCGTCGGTACGGATGGGGGTCTCGCCCAAGATCAATGCCCTGGCGACCATTATTATCCTGGTGGTGGCCGTGATCGCGTTCCTTGCCTGGTACTGGATGCGGCGGGCAGAGAAGCGTCGGACGGGCCCGGCTGCAGATCGACCGGGCCCAGGGGGCCACTGAGCGCGGCAACCGAAGGCGGAACAGGGCTTGCGACCTCGTTCCCCGGATCCTCTCCTTTGCGGTATCTGTCTGTCAGCCATGGGGCCGGCGCAAATATCCCGGCCTGCCCCATGTGGTTACCAGGACGCATGACGGGTGTCACGGGTTCCCGGTCAGCACTGCGAAAGGGCTTCTTGTCCGGCGCCTGTGGGACTACACTGCCAGTGGCGGTGTTGCTATCCGGGCGGATCGCCAGAGATTGGCCAGCTGATAGCGCTCACTGTCCCCTTCAAATCCCGCTGGTTGTTTATTGCCTGGCCCTGATACGGCGAGAGGAGAAACCGTGGAAAAGCAAATGACCCTGGACCTTGCTCGGGCCTCGCTGCAGTTTGACCAGGCCCTGGCGGAGTTTGCGCGCGCCCGGCGCGCCTCGCCGGAAGCGTCCAGCCTGGGCCTGCTTGAGCGGGCCCGGTTACTGATGATCCTGCCCGGGGGCTTCGACGTAATCTATCGCCGGGTGCGCGCCCTGGAGTCGGCGGGCATTTTCGGCACCAGCGACTGGTCCCGGCCGGCCATACTGCAGCCGGCGCTGGCCAGGCATTCCCTGCGGGAAGCCGGCGCCGTCACCACGGTGGTGGAGGCCATCAGTGAGCTGCGGCTGCTGGCGGTGGTGCGCGGTGACTACTTCCACCCGGGCATCTCCTCGGAGCAGGCCCGGCACTTTCTGACCCAGGTGCTGGCCCTGAACCTGGACCTGGACCTCGCCCCCTTCGCCCGCATCAATCCCTGCGGCCATGTCGGGCTCGGCGTGACCCGGCTCATCGACCTCGCGCCGGACGCGAGCACCGGCGACGTCGGCAAGCGCCTTGCGTTGATCCTCGGCCGGCACCTCGGGCTGCATGCGGTGTTTGACGCGGGCGCTTAGCGCTGCGTTGACGGGATTCCGAGACCATCCGGTCTTGTCATCGACCGCCGGAACGGCGAATCCTGCACAGCCGCGCGCGTCC
>JBMCIH010000133.1:0-6319 GCA_048617055.1 Marinobacter sp.
CTGTACAGCAACAGGTTGAGTTCACCGCTGCGGGCGCCGATGATCAGGTCGGTGCCCGACACCGCACTGCTGAAGGACTGACGCACTTCCGTGCGCAAGTACTGCACGCCCAGCAGCAGGGTCACGCTGAGGGTCAGGGTGAGGGTGACCAGCAGTAGTATGCGGCGCCGGTGCCAAAGGCTGGCGCCGGCAAGGGAGAGGGCCAGTGCCGCCTTCATGACGCAGCCTCCCGGACCCGGGTACCAAGTTCCACATGGTGGCTGAAGTGGCGGGCCAGGGCCGGGTCGTGGCTGACGAACACCACGCTGGAGCCGGAACGGGCGGCCTGGTCCAGCAGCAGGCTGACAAAGCGGTCGCGGTTGTCTGTATCCAGGGCCGAGGTGGGTTCGTCCGCCAGAATCAGCGGTGGCGCGCCGATCAGTGCCCGGGCCGCCGCCACCCGCTGTTGCTGGCCGGTGCTCAGGGCCGGCGCCGGGCGGGTGATGGCGTCGGCGGGCAGATCCAGCGCCGCCAGCAGCTGTCGCGCGGTGGCTTCGGGGTTGCCGGCCTGCCGGCGCCGGGCAGCGGACAGGCGGCAGGGCAGGATGACATTGTGCAGTGCGCTGAGATAGGGCACCAGGTTGAACTGCTGGAAGATGACCCCGGTACGGTCCGCCCGCAGCCGGTCCCGGGCGCTGCCCGACAGGCGGGCCATGTCCTGGCCGTGCACCTCGATGCGACCTTCCGTCGCCCGGTTCAGTCCGCTGAGCAGGCTCAGCAGGGTGCTCTTGCCGCTGCCGCTGGGGCCGTGGACAAACAGGTGTTCGCCCGCCGGCAGGCGGATGTCGGGGAAACGCAGCGCGCCGCCCTGGCCGGGCCAGCGCCAGCAAAGGTCCTGGGTGATGATTACCATGGTGTCGGGGAACCTGTATCTGTCTTTGCGGTCATGGGAAGCACTGGTTCGCTGTGGCATGATAGCGCGGTCAGCCACCAGTTGCCCTGTCTGTGTATTCCGGAGAAACCCGATGATGAACACCCCCCGTGTTGTCCGCCTGCGCACTGTCACTGCCGTGTTCCTGTTACTGCTGGTGGCCGGCACGGCCCGGGGCGAGTGGCGTGAGCTGGACTGGCTCGAGCTGATGCCGGAGGAAGACCTGAGGCTGCTGGAAAGTCTTCCGGAAATCGAGCATGAGGGTGACGGCCCTGTGGAACTGCCCGATGAGATCATGACCGGTCGCGTGGTGCCGGAAATGGACGGCACCGGCGCCCGCATCGCCGGCTTCGTGGTGCCCCTAAAGACCGTGGGCCCGGAGCAGCGGATCGTCGAGTTTTTCCTGGTACCCTACTACGGCGCCTGTATCCACGTGCCGCCTCCGCCCCCCAATCAGATTATCCATGTCAAATACAAGCCGGGCTTTACCCTCGAGGCGCTCTATGAGCCGGTCTGGGTGCAGGGCACCCTGAAAACCGAATCGGTGGAGAACGATATTGCATCCGCGTCCTATACTCTGGTCAGCGAGAAGGTAGAGCCATACGAAGAGGAAAACGTCGACGGTCCACTGTAGGGCCCGCTGCCCTCACCGTTCGAGGCGGATCCTGGACTCGCCGGTGTGCAGTTCGGTGTGACCCTGGCCGTCCACGCCGACCCATTCCACGGACAGTGTTTCGATATTCCCGAAACGCTCCAGCAGCGGTGTTTCCAGCGATCCCTCCAGGGGGCCGTCGCAGTCCAGCCTCTGGCTGATCTCAAATTCGCTGTGACCGTCCGTCTCGTTCTTGTCATGGCCGTGGTGATCGTGAGCATCCGTTTTGCCATGCTCATGGTCAACGCTGCTGGCCACCACCGTGCAGTCGCCGCCGGCGCCCTGGATCAGCGCGGTGCTGCGCAGCCATTCCCGGGTTTCCGCGAGTGCCTGCTCCTGCTCGCGGTTTTTGGGGGCATGTTCAAAGCCCACCAGGTTGGCGGCCGGCGAGCGCAGAATCAGCTCCACCGTATTGCCTTCAATGGCGAGCTGAAGCTGTGCCACACCGTGGACATGGGCCTGCTGGTGACCCTGCTCATGGCCGGCGGCCGGCGCTGAAACCGCCAGCGCCGGAGCGGCCAGCAGGGCGAGTCTGAAAACCGTCGTCAGGGGCATGGGGAGCGTCTCCGTTTGATATGTTATAACGTAATTTACCTGAAACCTTTGCCGGGTCAAGTCCGGCGTTTGCACAGTCAGGGTTGTGCGCCGGCTATGCCGCAATGCCGGCGGAAATGCTAGGATTGGATAAGCCATTCAAATCACAGGTACACCGATTTCATGACCGATAACGCAGAGCCCGGTTCCGGTACCGGGGATTTCGAGAACTGGGCGAACCTGTTTACCCGCTGTCGCGCATTCAGTCATCCGTCCGAACTCCATGGCGGACTGTGTGGCCGGCTCGCCGCCGGGGCCCGGCTGGAGCGGTCGCAATGGCTCGAGGTGGTGGGCGAGCACATGGGGATTGCTCCCCAAACCCTGGCCAGCGGTGACAATATACCCCCGGAGTTGTCCTCCTTCATGGAGTCGGCCTACAGCCAGACGCTGGCCCAGTTGCGTTCCACCGATATGGCCTTCCAGCCGCTGCTGCCGCAGGACGACTATGCGTTCGAACAGCGCCTTCAGGCGCTGTCATCCTGGGTTCGCGGGTTTCTTGAGGGCATGGCGCTGGCGGCCGGGCAACGGCTGGGTGAGGCACCGGAGGAGATCCGCGAACTGATCGAGGATCTGGTGGCCATCAGTCAGGTGGAGGACTCCGGCGAGGGTGACGAGGCTGCCGAGGTACAGCTCAACGACATAACCGAGTACGTCCGTCTGGGGGTGATTTCCGTATTCACCGAATTCAACCCTCCGGAGCAGACACCCCCTTCCGCAGGCCAGACCCTGCACTGAGTACCAGGAGATCCTATGAGTCAGTGGATTCCCATGACCGAGCACGCAGAGCGCCGGCGCCGGCTGATGGAACTGATGGCGAAGGACAGCATCGCCATCCTGCCGGCCGCGCCGGAATGCACCCGCAACCGTGATGTGCTGCACCCGTTCCGCCAGGACAGTGACTTCCAGTACCTGACCGGATTTGGCGAGCCGGAGGCCGTACTGGTGCTGATCCCGGGCCGTGAGCCCGGTGAGTCGGTGCTGTTCTGCCGCGAGCGCAATCCCGAGAAGGAGCAGTGGGACGGTTCCATAACCGGGCCGGAAGGCGTCATCGAGCAGTATGGCCTGGACGATGCCTTTCCCATCGCCGATATCGATGAGATCCTGCCGGGCATGATCGAGGGCCGCAGCCGGGTCTACTATCCTCTGGGCCGGGACCAGGCCTTCGATGCCCGGGTCATGGACTGGGTCAAGGTGATCCGCAGCAAGGTGCGGGCCGGGGCCCAGCCGCCCGGGGAGTTCGTGGCGCTGGAGCACCTGCTCCACGACCTGCGCCTGTACAAGAGCGCCAGTGAACTGAGGTGATGGCCCGGGCCGGCCAGATCAGTGCCGAGGCCCACTGCCGGGCCATGAAACGGGCGCGGAAGGGTGGCTTTGAATATCAGCTGGAGGCGGAGCTGATCCACACCTTCATGGAGCACGGCGCCCGCAGCACTGCCTATCCGTCCATTGTCGGCAGTGGCACCAACGCCTGTGTGCTGCATTACACGGAAAACAGTGCGCGACTGAGGGAAGGCGACCTGGTGCTGATCGATGCCGGCTGTGAACTGGAGTGCTATGCCTCCGACATTACCCGCACCTTCCCGGTCAGTGGCACCTTTACCGAACCGCAGCGGGCGCTTTACGAAGTGGTGCTTGAGGCCCAGTACGCGGCCATTGACGCGGTACGCCCGGGGAATCACTGGAATATGCCCCATGAGGCGGCGCTGGAGGTGCTGACCCAGGGGCTGATCGATCTGGGCATTATTGAAGGGACACTGGCGGATGCGCTGGAGCAGGAAGCCTACCGGCCGTTCTTCATGCACCGCACCGGCCACTGGCTGGGCATGGATGTGCACGACGTGGGCGACTACAAGGTCGGCGATGCCTGGCGGGTACTGGAGCCGGGCATGGTGATGACCGTCGAGCCCGGCCTGTATATCGTGCCGGGGAACACGGACGTGGACCCGAAATGGCGGGGCATCGGCATCCGCATTGAAGACGACGTTGCGGTCACCCGGGATGGCTGCCGGGTGCTGACGGATGCGGTACCCAAGAACATCGCCGAAGTGGAAGCGCTGATGGCGGAATGACCAGGCCGGATACGATGCAGAGCTTTGATACGGACATACTGATTGCGGGGGGCGGCCTGGCGGGAGCCACGCTGGCGCTGGCTGTGGCCCGGCTGGTGCCGGACTACCGGGTGACGGTGGTGGAGGCGTTTCCGCTTTCACAGACGCCGGCCTCCGATGATTACCAGCCCAGCTACGACGCCCGTGCCACAGCCCTGTCCTGGGGTTCCCGCCGGATTTTCGAACGGCTGGGCCTGTGGTCTGCCGTTGAGCGGCAGGCGGCGCCGATCCGGCATATCCATGTGTCCGAGAAAGGCCGCCTGGGGGTGACCCGGCTGGCAGCCAGTGACCACCATCAGGCGGCCCTCGGCTATGTGGCGGACAACCGCTGGCTGGGGCTGTGCCTGATGGAAGCCCTGTGGGCGCAGCCGGCCGTCCGGTGGCGGGCTCCGGCCCGGGCCGAAACTGCCACCCCGGTACCGGGGGGCACCCGGGTCACCCTCCGCGAGGGCCACGACCATGAGCCCGGGCAAACGCGAACGCTGACCAGCCGCTGCCTGGTAGTGGCGGACGGCGGGCGTTCCGGCCTGCGGGAGTCCCTCGGTATTGATGTGGTGCAGGAGGACTATGGCCAGTGCGCCCTGATCGCCAATATCAGTACCGAACGTCCCCACCGGGGCACCGCCTGGGAGCGCTTTACCGACCGCGGCCCCATGGCCCTGCTGCCCCAGGTGGGTGGTCCGCAGCCCGGGCACCGCTCGGCCCTGGTCTGGACCCTGTCGCCCCAGGCCCTTGACGAGGTGCTGGCACTGGATGAGGCCGGCCGCTGTGAGCGCCTGCAGCAGGTCTTCGGCTGGCGGCTTGGCCGCATTACCCGTTTCGGCGAGGCGCACCACTACCCGCTGTCGCTGACCCTGGCGCGGGAAACCGTCCGCCCCGGTGTCGCCCTGGTGGGCAACGCCGCCCACGCCCTGCACCCGGTGGCGGGTCAGGGGTTCAATCTGGCCCTGCGGGGGGTGATGGCGCTGGTGGACGCCTTCGTCTTTGCCCATGCCAGCGGCTGCTCGCCGGGGGAACTGCCGGTGCTTGCCCGCTACCAGCGCAGCCATGAGCCGGACCAGCGCCAGACCGTGGGTTTCTCCGATTCGCTGGTGAATCTGTTTGCCGGTAGCTACCCCGTTCCTGACGTGGCACGTGGCGCCGGCCTGGCGGGGCTGGACCTGCTGCCCGGCGCCAAGCGCTGGTTTGCCCGCCAGGCCATGGGGCTGGGTGCGGGCGGTGCCGCCGCCGACCGGGAGGAGCACTGGCAATGAGTCACTTCGATATCATGGTGGTGGGCGGTGGCATGACCGGCAGCGCCCTGGCCCTGGGGGCCGCCCGGCAGGGCTGGCAGGTGGCGCTGGTGGAGACGGCACCGGTGGCAAAGCTGGTTGCCCCGCCGGAGCCGGCGCTGGCGGTGGATGATTTCGAGCCCCGTGTGAGCGCGCTGTCGCTGGCCAGCCAGCGGCTGCTGGAAGATCTGGGGGCCTGGCAGGAGGCCACGGCAACCCGACACTGTCCCTACACCGCCATGGATGTGTGGGACGGCGAGGCCATTGGTCGCATCCGTTTTGAGGCCTCCGAGCTGGGGGTGCCCGCCCTTGGAACCATTATCGAGAACCGTCATCTGGTGCGGGGCCTGTTCCGGAGGGTGGAAGAAGCAGACCTGCTGTGCCTTGATGGCCACTCGGTCACCGCCCTGACGCCGGTGAGTGAGGGTTGGCAGCTGAGCCTGTCTGACGAACAGGTCCATACGGCCACGCTGGTGGTGGGCGCCGACGGGGCCCAGTCCCGGGTCCGCCAGTGGGCCGGGCTGCCCACGCGGGAGTGGGACTACGACCAGCAGGCCATTGTCTGCACCGTGCGCACGGCCCGCGACCATGACCACACCGCCTGGCAGAGGTTCAGCGCTACCGGGCCGCTGGCCTTCCTGCCCCTGCAGAGTGATGCCCCCGATGACAGCGGACAGTTCTGTTCCATTGTCTGGTCCCAGGATACATTGCGGGCCCGCCAGTTGCTGGAGCTGGACGACGGCGATTTCCGCGCCGCACTGACCCGGGCCCTGGAGGGCCGGCT
>JBMCIH010000134.1:0-6288 GCA_048617055.1 Marinobacter sp.
GGCGCGAACGGGCTGGCGGGTTTTCGCCCGGGAGCGTGGCCATCGGCGACAGAGGCCGGCCCGGGAATGGACCGCCTCCGGCCGTTTCTGCACCGTCACTTCGGCCGGCGCGGCAAAATACCGCAGGCAGCGAGCTTGTCATGCGAGGGGATACAGGAAAGACTGTGTCGTCAGATTCCCCGCCATTCACCTGAGCAGGAGTGACCCGATGCTGAAAACCTGCCTTCTGATCCTGGGACTGTGTGCCGTATCCATCACTGCACTGGCCCATGATTTCCGCCAGGGCGATGTTGTTATCGAGCGCCCCTGGTCACGGCCCACGCCGCCGGGTACCCCAGTGGGTGTAGGCTATATGACCATTCACAATCAGGGCGGGGAAGAGGTCACTCTGGTTGGCGGTGAAACGCCCCGAGCCGGGGAGGTTACCATCCATGAAACCATCTTGAGTGATGGCATGATGAAGATGCAGCCTCTGCCAGACGGGCTCACCGTGCCGGCGGGAGAATCGGTGGCCCTCAAGCCCCAGAGCTATCACCTAATGCTTGAGTCGCTGCCGGAACCACTGAAGGAAGGTGAGGAGGTACCTCTGATCCTGATCTTTGAGGACCAGGAGATCGAAATCAAGCTCAGGGTCGAACACCGGGAGCCCCGGGCCAAATCGGACCATTCGTCACACTGATCCCACTCCGGGCGCTGATGTGCGCCCGGCCCACCCCGGTGCTGTTTTTCCTCCGCCTGAAACCCTGAAATCCTGTTACTCTGGCAGTCCGGCCCTGATGTACCCGACCCAGGCGGGCCCTGTGATGACTATCTCATAACCTGACTGTCATGTTCCGCTGTTAACTTAAAAATTGCTTTGTGTTTATGCAGTTAACCTGGCTTCTGCGGTATCTATCAACGACTGCGACACGTTGATGATGGTGTGAAGAGGTGCGCATAATAGGCTTTATATCCGTGGGCACAGGGTCTTGTCCGCAAGGCACCGGAGGCTCCGGAAAAAAGGTTTAGTTTACTGAATTCTCGCCCGGGCGCTGTTCCCACAGGCCCAGCAATTGCATGGAAGTTCAGGCGTCGCTGACGGTGAGCCTGACATGCTGACGCTCCAACAAGGGATGGATTGGGATGACAACGAGCAATACTTTCCGCAATGCAGTGGTTCTGCTGATACTGGTACTTTTCGCCGCGGCCAAGGCAACGGCCCAGGACGCCTATGAAATCGGGGTGGGGGACCGTGTCAGCATTTCCGTCTATGGCCAGGACGATATGGATACCGACACCGAGGTGGCGGCGGACGGTACCATCACCATGGCCCTGATAGGCCGAGTGGACGTCGAGGGCATGACGCCCCCGGAGATCAGCAGGCTGCTGGAATCGCGCCTGGAAAACGAAGGCTACCTACGCAACGCCAACGTCAATGTGGTTGTGGATGAATACCGCAGCAACACAGTGTCGGTGCTGGGCAATGTCAATCAGCCTGGCAAGATCGCCCTTCAGGGCCCTACCACGCTGACCGAGGTGCTGGCACTGGCTGGCGGTATCAACTCCGGAGGTGGCGAGCGCCTCGTGCTGGTTCGCGAGGGTGACGATGGCAAGCAGGTGCGGCATGAGTACTACCTGTCCGAACTGCTGGATCGCAAGGCCGCCAATGAGCCACCTGTGCGGGTTGAGAAGGGCGACACCCTTTACGTGCCCAAGGCGGACCAGTTCTATATCCACGGGCAGGTGCAGAAACCGGGCACCTATCCCATCGACCGCTCACTGAATGTCATGCAGGCACTGTCGGTCAGTGGCGGTTTCAACCCCCGTGCCAAAACCAGCGGGGTCGTGCTTTACCGCAAACAGTCCGACGGAACCGTAGAGACCCGGGAGGTGGACATGACCGATCCGGTCCGGGACGGGGATGTATTGTTCGTCAAGGAAAGCCTGTTCTGAAAACGCTTTCAGGGAGACAAGCATGAGCCTGAGCAGTCTGTTCAGAATACTCCTCGCCCGATGGTGGATCACTGCGCTGCTGGTGGTGATCTGTGTCGGTGTCATGGCTGTTCTCTCGGCCCTGATGCCCCGAACCTACACGGCCTCCACCGAGCTGATCATGGAGGGGAATGTGCAGGACCGCATGACCGGCCAGCTGGCCCCTTCACGCTCCGGTTACATGGCCACGCAGACGGAAATCGTGCGTAGCCGGAAGGTTGCCGAAAGAGTCTACGACTATCTGCCGGAGGACGTCCGGGCGGTGGTGGATGAAGAGGCTGCCGAGGCCCACGAGGGCGACGAAGAGGTGAGGCCTGCCGCGTGGCTTGCCGGCCAGGTCAGTGGCAACCTGAGTGTTCAGACCGAAAAGAACAATAACGTTATGACCATCTCCCTGAAGGGGGACAATCCGGAACTGCTGGCCGGTGTGGTCAACAGTATCGCCATTGCCTATATCGACACCAGCATCGAGCTTCGCACGGACCCCGCCCGGAGATTCTCGGCCTGGTACCAGGAGCAACTGAAACTGCTCCGTGGCAATTTGCGCGAGGCGCGGAGCGAACTGTCAGACTACCAGCAGGAGCATGGCATCGTCGGGCTCAGTGAGCAGCTGGACCTGGAAAATGCGCGGCTTGCCGAGTTGTCCTCCCGTCTGGTAGACGCCCAGGACAAGAGCACTCAGGATCAGCTTCGGCGGGGGAACGAAGAACGCGCCATTACGGTTCCTGACAACGCAGGTATCCAGAATCTGCGCTCCGAGCTGGCGGCTGCCGAGGCCGAGCTGGAGGATCTTTCCAGCCGCTACGGTGAGCGTCATCCCGAATATCGCCGGCAGGCCTCCCGGGTGCAGTCGCTTCGGGACAGTCTGGAGCGGGAGCGTGGGATCGTTGCCAGCAGCCTGGAGTCCACGGCGAACGTCTCCCGGAGTCGCCTCGACGAACTGCAGGCGGCTTTTGAAGACCAGAAGCAGCGCGTGCTGGACCTGAAGGAGCAGCGTGATGAGCTGGGCCTGCTTCAGCAGGAAGTGGAAATGGCAGAGGAGGCCTACAATGCCGCCTCCGGCCGGGCCCAGGCCAACACTCTGGAAAGCCGGCTGGCGGAAAACAATGTCACGGTGCTGAGTGAGGCGGTGCCCCCGGCCCTGCCCAGTTCGCCCAACATAAAACTCAACCTGGTCATTGCCACCGCTCTCGGGTTCCTGCTGGGGGTGGCCGTGTCGCTCCTGCTTGAACTCGTCAATCGCAGGGTACGAAGCGGGTCAGACATCGAGGATGCCCTCGGTATCCCGGTGCTGGCCTACCTGCCTGAAGCATCGGGCACCTACCGCCGGAGAGAGGTTCCGACGCTATGAGCGAAGTCGCGCTTCCGCTGTTCAGGGATGGCTCTCACATTCCGAACGAGACTGACCTGATGGGCCGGCTGATGGTCCAGAAGGGGCTGATCCATAGCGAGGACCTGGACCGCATCCTGGTGCTCCAGAAACAGAAGGGTATCCGTTTTGGTGAGGCTGCCCAGTCCTTGGGACTGGTGACGGCGGAAGACGTAAAAGCTGTGCTCGCCGAGCAGTTTGCCTATCCGGTGGTGGCGAGACCGGCCAGCGAGATCAGCCTTCATCCCCGCCTGATTGCGGCATACCAGCCGGCCCATCCGCGGGTGGAAGCCTTGCGCAGCCTGCGCAGCGAGTTGATGCTGCGTTACTTCAACCAGCCCGAGAACAAGGTGCTGGCAGTGGTTGGCGTTGACAGCGAAGCCGGTATCCGGGACCTGGCCACCAACCTGGCCGTGGTGTTTGCCCAGACCGGGGCCCGCACCCTGCTGATTGACGGCAACCTGAGGGATCCGTCTCTTCATGAATGGTTTGGCCTGCCGAACCTCCGGGGGCTGTCGGATGCGCTTGCCGGGCGTTCCTCCGCCATCCCGAGACACTGCCCGCCGCTGGACAGCCTCTGGCTGCTCAATGGTGGCACGGTGGCCCCCAATCCGCAGGAGCTTCTCGCCCACAAACGCTATCAGGTTCTGCTCACGCAGCTGGTGGCCAAGTTTGACGCCGTGATCATCAACACGCCGGTGCTGGGGGACAACCTGGATGCGCAGCTGGTGGCGGCCCGTTCAGGTGCCGCGTTGATGGTGGCCAGGGAGAATCACACCCCCCTGAAAACATTGGAAAAGGCCAGTCACAGGCTGAGGGAGCTGGGGGTCGCCATTACCGGGGTGGCCCTTTCACACTGAATTGTCAGTCCCGGGGGCCGAGCTGTCGCCGGGACAGGTCCACGGGTTCAGCCACGATGGCTGCCGCCCGATACAGGGAAGATCATGCCAGCAGAGTACCCGGCCCAACATCCGCTCCTGAGACCGCTCACCATGGCCATTGTGGTAGGCGCCGTGGCGTACCAGGTGGTGCTGTGCCTGATCAACACCCACCTGTTCCCGGCCTCCCGGCCTATGGTCGGGCTTGCCGAAGTCATGCTGATGCTGGCCTGTGTGCCCTTGCTGGTACCCCGGGTATTGCCCGGGGTGATGATCATGCTGTCGCTGACCGGCGCCATCTTCTGTCTGCTCGCCCTGTTCAAGGGTGGCTTTGACGTGAAGGGCTTTCGCGATGTGCTGATTCCGATATGGTTTTTCTGGCTGGGCAGGAACGTCGGCAATGTCCGGCTTGCTGATCGCACCCTGGCCATTGCTGTGGTTGTGGTGCTGCTACTGGGTTTCTACGAGTTGTTCGCGCTGGACAGTTTCCAGAACATGTTCGACATCTTTGGCTACTACGTCAATATCGGCAACCTGCAGCCAATTACGGAGTATGAGCGCGAGAGCCGCCTGCAGATGAACGGTATCCGCCCGGAGGACATGGGGCGCACCTTGCTGCCCTGGTTGCTGGACAACCACAGGGTGTCGTCGGTGTTCCTGGAGCCCGTGTCCCTGGGCAATTTCGCTACTATTGTGGTGGCCTGGGGGCTTGCCAAGGGCCGCGAGGACCGGGCAAAGCTCTGGTTCTTCGTTTTTGCCGGCGTGGTGCTGATGGTGCTGGCGGATTCCCGGTTTGCCCTGATTTCGGTCACCATGCTGGTGTTCCTGCGGGTAGCCTTCCGTGGCTGGCTGTTGTACCTGCCGGCCATGCTTCCGTTCTGCATCATGGCTGGGCTGGTGGCGCTGGGCGTGTTTGGCAATATCGGCTATAGCGACACCTTCGTGGGGCGCCTGGTCAGCAGTGCCTGGGGCCTGATGAGTTTCGACGCCCGCATGCTGCTGGGGGCGGACCGCGGAGCCTCCTTCCCGGATCAGGGTTACGCCTATGTGCTCTCCACTTTTGGCATTGTGCTGGCCCTGGGTTTCTGGCTTGCCATCTGGATGCTGCCCGTGCCGGACGAACGGGCAGCACGGTTCCGGTGTTTTGCCTGCGTCTACATGTCGTTGATCCTCACGATCAGTGGCACATCCCTGTTTGCCATGAAGACCTCGGCCTTACTCTGGTTCCTGATCGGGACCGTGCTTGCCGGTCCCGCCCGCCTGCCGGTGCCCCGGCATCTGCAGGCCGGCTGGCGTGGCTGGAGCGTTGACCTGTCTACTCATCGCAAGGAGGCAGATGCATGAGTGTGAATGTGGTGCACGTGATCCGGCAGTACTATCCCTCGGTAGGCGGCATGGAGGACGTAGTGCGGAATATCGCTGCCTGTCAGCTTGCCACCGGAGGTCAGGGGGCCCGGATCGTCACCCTGAACCGGTTGTTCCGTAACTCGGACAGGCTGCTCGAGGATTCGGATGTGGTGGATGGCGTGCCTGTGACCCGGTTGCCCTATCGAGGCTCCAGCCGCTACCCCCTGTGTCCCTCTGTGATCCGGGCCGTTCGTCGTGCGGATGTGGTCCATGTGCATGGTGTGGACTTCTTCTTCGACTACCTGGCGGCTACCCGCCTGGTACACCGCCGCCCGCTGGTGGTGTCTACCCATGGTGGCTTCTTCCACACCGAGTTTGCCAGCCGCCTGAAGGAAATCTGGTTCCGTACCATAACCCGGGCCTCGTCGCGGGCCTATGACCGGGTGGTGGCCACCAGCGAGAACGACGGCCGCCGTTTCGGGGATATCGTTCCCGAGGGCAGGCTTGAAGTTATCGAAAATGGTGTTAACACGGACAAATACGCGGGCCAGAGCAGTCGTGAGCTGAACCGCACGCTGATCTATTTTGGCCGCTGGTCCTCCAACAAGGGCCTGCTGGAAGCTCTGGACCTGATGAAGGTGCTGCGGCAAAGGGATGCCCGCTGGCGCCTGATTATTGCGGGGCGGGAGTATGATTTCAGTCTCGAAACTCTGGACCGTGAGG